>JAJZJZ010000057.1 GCA_021809755.1 Thermoplasmata archaeon | reverse complement strand
TTTCAAGGCTAGTCAATCCAGTCACAACAAATCGGTCAGCATAACCTGCTCCGTATGATATGAGACTGGATAGTAGTATTGGCAGTGAATATGCAAAAACCATGTTTGCATTCTTCTTATATCTTCCAGATTCATACTTATGCATTATCTGAACAATGGCAATAAGTTCAATGACTACTCCTGCAAATATCCCCACAGCCCAACCAAGAATCACCGTGGACAAAGATCGGAAGATAATTGCAAGACCTATTGCTCCTATATAGTAAATGACCCAGATAATTATTGAAATTAAAGCAGAAAGTCTGAAGCTTTGCGATCCTAAAAGAGCGCCATTCATTATGCCAAACAGGACATTCCCAAGCATAACAAACCCGAGAAGTCTGATAAGCGTATTATAAGATGATGTGTGAAGGAATATTATGGATATATCCGGACTCAATATATAGAGGGCAATAAATCCGCTTATTGATAGGACAAAACCATACGTTATTATTGAATAAACAGTTCTTTTCACTGAAGCATAATCTCCAGTTCCTATACTGTAAGAGGTGAAATGTTGAGCTGCAGAGCCGAGTCCAAAGGAGAAGATCGTATTGAAGAGACCTACAATTGCCACAAACATAACTATTGCACCCACTGCTGTAGGTGAAAACATTCTGACTGCAATGAGGTAAAAGATTGAGCCTGAAACGATCTGTGCACCTACCCCGGAATATTGGAATACCGCATCGACTCCAAGGTAATGTCCTTCGCTTGCACCGCTCACGAATAGAGAATGACTTTCATATAGATAATTTTGTGCTTAAGTGTATATATATCAAATAAAAATACTAAAACACACTGAACCATGATTGGCATCAAACATTAGGATAGCATTTCTTGGAACCGGAGGTTCTTGGCCTAAACCGGGGCAATCTCTGCCATCTGTGGCAATTCAGATAGACGATATTCTAAATCTTTTTGACTGCGGGGAAGGGACACAGAAGCAGATTATGAAGAGTTCATTTTCATTTATGAAGATAAGGAACGTCTTCATTACACACTTTCATGGAGATCATTTCCTCGGTCTCATAGGGATGGTTCAGAGCATGTCATTCAACGGCAGAAATGAGCCACTTAATATTTATGGCCCGCCCGGTACAGTAGCAATAATGTCAAAGGCATTGGGGATAGGATACTACAAGCTGACATTTCCAGTGGAATTAATAGAAATTCCATTCGGTGAAACAGTGGACTTTGAGAAATTCAAGATTTCAACAATGAAGACAGATCATCCTGTTCCAGCAATGGCATATAAAATAAGTGAACCGGATTTAATCAAAATTGACGGTCAGAAAGCAAAGGAGAGCGGTATACCATCAAAAATGCTTGAGCAGTTAAGAAAATCGGGAAGTCTGAATTATGGTGGAAAAATTATTACAATACAGGAAGTCTCCGCCGGAATAAGAAAAGGGAGGGTAATAGTTTACACAGGTGATACAAGACCCATGGAAGAAATGAAACTCTTCGCTAAAGACGCGGATGTTTTAATTCATGAAACAACAACGGATTCTTCGTTTGAGCCAAAAGTAAATGAATTTGGGCACACGTCCTCGAGGCAGGCTGCCGAAATTTCCAGAGATGCAGGGGTAAAGAAATTCTATCTTTTTCACTATAGCCCAAGGATTGAAGATAAGACTATTCTGCTGAATGAAGCCAGGAAGATTTTTGAAAATTCGGAGCTCAGTTACGAAGGACTCGAATTTGAGGTCAAAGCTTAAGAAAAGTCCTGAAATGTGAAGAAAATTAATGAGATGAAATGGTGATTACTGTTTTCAATAAAGTTCCTAAATCTTATTGTCATGGGCTTCAACCACTCCTCTTTTCCCCTGATAATTTCCAGATCTGGTACCATAACCTTGCTCAGCTTCAGAAAGTAACCTGGAAAAAACAATCTGGGCTATTCTCTCCTCAGTTTTTAGGGTCACAGGTGCAGACCCTGCATTGTAAAGACCTACAGTGATATTTCCGTGGTATCCTGCATCAATGACTCCAAATGTTCCAATAAGGCCTTTTCTTGCAAAACTTGATCTCAACCATATATTCCCAATTATATTCTTTGGCATTTTAAAGTACTCCATGGAAGAGACCAAGGCGAATTTTCCCGGATGAAGATCAACATTTTCAAAATCAGTGCCTTCAATTCTTACCAAATGTGCTCTGAAATCATATCCATTAGGCGTTATACTTTTTTCACTAAAATTTTCAGATATTAGAAAACCTTGAGCAATCATATCCGTTATGTCTCTATCCCCAAGAACTGCCATTTTGAGCCAATTCGTATTATAATAAAAGTTTTGAGGTATCTATTCTCACCACTCTAAGACAGAAAGGTACCCCGATTCATGCAATGTTTGCTTCAACATATCTATTTTTCTCTTATATTTTGGCTGTGTCTAAGGTAAATGCCTCCCCAAAGCTTTAGGAGTCAACACTTTTGTCTCCTTTCCATATGTTTGTTCTTTTGAAAACAAATATCTCTACTAACACTGTGAGCACCATGGCGGTGAAAAAAGAAACTATGTATGATATATCAACGCCTCCGAGCTGATTATAGAAAGGAATTGTTATGGACGGATCATAATATTCAACAGTATTCATGAATGGATAGGATACTGCAATTGAAAGTATATATGATATGAGGATAGACCATGTGACGCTTCCAGATTCATGATTGCCAGATTTAATTATTAGAAATTCTGCGATCATAACGCCAATCCATGGTGTGATCCAGTAATCAAGCAGCACCAGAAAAGCTTCGTAGTAAGTGGAAAAGTTACTATAGAATATTACTGCCATAATAATAGATGCAAGAGATACAATGATAATTATGGGTAATTTTGAGGCGTTTTTAACAATGGTTTTCAGAGAAAGGAAATTGGAATATAAATTAAGAGAGTTTGCAGCAATTCCACCCATAAAGAGAGCTATGGGCCCTATGAACCAGAGTGATCCCAATACCGGGAAGAATATAGAATCAGAAGTTGTAGCTGCCCCCAGAACATCTGCTGCCAATAGACCGGCAAATTCTGCCCCCATGGAAGCTAGAAACCCTCCGAGAAATGTGAAGAGGAAAGATTTCCACAACTTTTCTTTTCTCGGAATGTATCTGGAATAATCCGAAGCATATGGTCCCCAAGACATAATATAAGAAAAAACATACATAACAACTCCGCCAAAGGCTATCCATGAAAACCCTGAAACGGCATTACTAGCGTTGACAACATCCTTCATGTTGAAGATCAACACGCTCAATATTATATAAGCGAACATAAGACCAAGAAACACCGACATTACTGTTTCAAAAGACTTTATTATTGCATGTCCAAAGAAGACAAGAATGAAAACTACCCCCGAAACAATTATTATGGAACCTGCAGCCAGAAGGTCAATAAAGAAGTTTGATGTAAAGCCCTGTGCTGCACCTCCGGAAAATAAAAATAAAAGCGCCTGGGAAGCAATGATTAAATTTACTGTTAACCAGCCGCCTGTATTGACGAATTGTAAGAGTGACATTGCTTTCCCTCCATCTTCTCCATAAGCTCCTTTTGAAAGGGCCATTTGCGATTTTCCTCTTAAGGGTCCAAGTATGCTCATAAAAGCAAGAAGAGCAGCGCCTCCGGCATTTGCAATAACCAGAGCGATGATCATATAGAGATTGCTAAGATATCCGAAAAGGAAATCAGAACCGATAATAAAATCAGCAACGGTTAGATTAGAGCCAAACCAAAGGTAAAAGAGTGACCGGGGTTTTTGATGTCTTGCGCTCTCATTTATCTCCTGAATATCGAATTTCTCTATCTTAGATTTCAAAGTTCCGAACATGTGTTCACTATCTTATGCGAAAATTCAGTTTAGTATTTAATAATTTTAGATTCATTTACTGATTTAAATACTTCATGGATAGCGAACGTAAAATCTGAACATGGAAAATAGATTATATGGATTAAGATTTACTGTTCAATGACAATCTCTGCTAGAATAGAAGCACTCCTATATGCATCAGAAAACCCGTTGAGTATAGTTGAAATAGCATCAGTATTGAATGAGGAACATAGCGTTGTCAGAAAAGAGCTTCTAAAGTTAATTAAGAAATTGAGTGAAGAAACTTCAGGATTATTTATTGCAAAAATCGGAAATAGATACAAATTAACTGTAAAAAAAGAATATCAGGATATAGTTGGGCCAGTTTCGGCATCAGAGCTCAACAGGACAGACCTGAAAGTCGCAGGGATAATCGCCACAAGAGAGCGGACCATAAAGGGGGATCTGAGACGGAGCCTGGGAGACAGGTATATAACCTCTGTAAAAACATTGAAAGAAAAAGGTCTTATAACAGGAAAGAAGGAAGGAAACACTGAATCATTTAGTGTAACGCCGAAGTTTTACAAATATTTCAATGTGAAGAAGGAAGAGTTTTCAAAACAGATGAATCAGGCAAGCGGTGATCTTCAATGACCATAAAGATCGTGCTGGTAGGAGGAGGCGGGCGAGAAGATGCCCTTGGTCGCCTTATTGTTCGCACTGGTGCTGAGTTAATCACAGTTATGCCTAATCAAAATCCTTCGCTTTCATCAATATCATCTAAGATAATTAAACTCGATGCATCGAAGCCATTGGATTGTGTACCGGAGATATTGAACGTAAAACCGGATCTTGTATACATAGGTCCAGATGGAACCCTAGACACCGATCTTTCTAACAAACTTTCTTCCAACGGGATAAAGGTTGCCTCCCCTACAAGGGCAGCTTTCCGCATTGAATCATCAAAAGACTATATGAGAACCATCATGAAACGTTATTCCATTCCAGGTATCGTTCCTTTTCATGTACTTGATGAGGCGTATGAAGTGGAGAAGATCATCAACGAAAGCGAAAAAGAATACGCAATAAAGCCCGTTGGACTCACAGGTGGCAAAGGCGTCAAGGTAATGGGCGATCAGTTACCTGACAGGAAGAGTGCCTTAAGTTATGCAAAGAGCATTTTAAGAAAAGACAAAAAGGTGCTACTTGAGGAGAAAATTATAGGCCATGAATTCTCATTACAGGCATTTACCGACGGGATAAGAATAAGCTCTATGCCCATAGCTCAGGATTATAAGAGAGCATACGAAGGAGATTTGGGTCCAAACACGGGAGGTATGGGATCAATATCTGGGGCAGATCATTCACTTCCATTTTTACGTGAGGATACACCATCAAAAGCACTGAACATAATGAAAAAAATCCTTGATGCCATGTCAAGTGACGGCAACTTATTCAGAGGCATTCTCTATGGTCAATTCATGCAAACACCAAAAGATCTTTACTTAATAGAGATGAATGGAAGGTTTGCAGATCCTGAAGGAATGAATGTTCTCAATTTATTCAGAGGCAACATCAGTGATATTCTTTTCAGTATAGCTGAAGGGAAACTTGCAACCCAAAATGATTCTAAATTCATCAACAAAGCGACTGTATTAAAATATATAGTGCCGAAGGGATATGGAGAAAACCCTGTTCCTGGTAAATTGAAATTGGACATCACCAACATGCCTGAGGATTTGACCATTTATTACTCCGCAGTGAACGGATCACTAACCGAATTTGAAATGACAAAGTCAAGGGCAATTGCACTAATTTCCAGAGCAGAAACAATTGAAGAAGCATCTGCATCGGTTGAATCAAACCTGTGGAGGATAGAGGGAGAATACCATATACGGCATGACATCGGTTCCCCGGAGCTTATGAAAAAGAAAATGGAAATGTATAGGGAATAGGTTATTCCATGGGTTCGGCAGTTCCAATTATTCTCGGTGATGTGTTTGGGGAAAGTATTAGATAATATGGAAGTTTTTGTATCTTTGAATCCATCTCAATCTCATTCCCTGAAATTCGAGCTCTCTGATATCTCATATTATTTGCCAGGAAAATTTCTCCGTTTTCATTAAATTTTCCCTTTGCCATTGGATGAATATTTATTTTTGAACTGAAAGTCTTAAGGTATTGAGGTTTCTCCGGTGTAAGAGTCGAGCCTCTTTCCATATCGTCCGTATCGCCTCCCTTAAGGGCGATCCCTACTCTGGAACCAGTGTCAGCATCCTCAAAATCAATGTCATTCATCTGAATTGATCTTACCTGAACTTTCGAATCAGAATAGCTTACAATGAGGTCCTGATGTCTTGAAAGTTTACCATTTGTTACAAAACCCAATATGACAGTTCCGACGCTCTTAACTTTGAAAAAATGATCTATTATAACCGAGGTGGTTTCTTCTCCCTTTTCGTCCCTCCTGAATTTGCAGATTTCAGAAAGAAAATTCATTGGCTGATCAGTATATATCTCATAATTTGAAGCCAGGGTGCCGCTGAACATCTTCTTGAGTCTTGTTGTATCTGTTTCAGGGGAGCAGATAAAGTAGCCCTTCTTCTTTTTCATAAGTTCTGCGCATATAATGGCTTCGCCAAGGTCTTTGTTTATGGTGTCTCCATTGAATACAACAATATCCGCCGGAAACATTGAATCGGTGAGGGCAGAAAGTTTATCTGGAAATCTGAGCGGTGTGAGAACTGTTATGAAGTTGTCCCCTTCCTTTCTGTTGTATATTGTTATATCACTTTCTGTACCTTTTTTAAATATCTTTCTAAGGTACTCGTCAATGCCAAAGGCAAAAATATTAATGGAGTTGACCATGCTTTTGCATATTAATCAAATACATTAAATTAAGCAATTTCTGCTCTTGGTACGCTTGTTACAATTCTATTATCATGGTTAATTGATTTAGTGATTTTATTTTCGTCATTCTGAAAACATCAAAGACTCCTCTATGAGGGTATAGAGCAGTTTGATCATTTGTTCATTACTGTTGGGGGATTCGGCCCTGGCATATTCCATCCCGTAACTTCTAACCTTTTCCGCAAAAAGAATATCCAAATCGTATAGAATTTCAAGATGATCATACATAAATCCTATTGGGGCTGTTACAACTCTTTTGTAACCTGCTTCTTTAATCTCATCTAGAACATCGTAAATACTTGGACCCAGCCAGTTCTTTCCATAGGGTCCTTTACTCTGGAACCCCGTTCCATAATGTTCAATTTTCAATTCTTTTGCCATATCTCTACTATTCTCTTCCAAATCCCTGATATACAATTCCTCTTCACTTTTGAGTCTCGGTAAGCTGTGAGCGGTAAACAACAGGTAATCTGTTTCTTTCAAAACGCGAGAGATGCTATTTGTCCATATGTTTTTGAAAGACTTTTGCAAGGATATACCTGAAATAAGTTCCGTTGTTATATTGAGGTTGTTTGCTGCAACGTACTCATTTACCGGTAACATGTAACTGTCATATATGCTTCTTCCCCTTAGGGGAAATAGAGGAAGTATCTTGACATTTTCAATGCCATTTTCTGCAAAGTTTCTGGTAGTTTCAACAAGGGATGGTTTCCAGTGTTTAAAGGCATTGACAATTTGAACACCCTCGAATTGTCCTTTAGCCTTCATTAATTTTTCTATTCCAACCCTTAAATCTTTGATGATCTGGCCAGATGGAGAAATGTAATTCACTTTGGAGTATTTCTTTTCCGTATCTCGAACAGCGAATTCTGGAGGATCTCTTCCGTTGAACACTTCCCTTAGGTATTCAAGCAAATCATCTTTGCTTTCTGGACTCCCATATGAAGCTAAAATTATTGCCGTTTTCTTTAAATTTGCCAATTATGTACCTCTTTTACTATGTTTTTTAATATTTCCTGATCTGTTTCCGGCAGAACCCCATGGCCCAGGTTGAATATGTAATGTTCATTCCAAAGAAGGCTCTCAAGTATTCTTTTTGTCTCTCTTAAGCTTGTTTCAGAATCTGCTGCTGCAATAACCGGGTCAAGATTTCCCTGAATTATCATTTCTTTCCCAAAAAAGCTCTGAGCTTGTGGGATCTCCATTCTCCAATCTATACTTACAACATCGGGATTGATCTCCCCGATCATCTCCCATATATGATTTGTTCCTGTTGAAAATAAAATTAACTTGGAGTTTAATGAATGGATCTCCGCAGACATTTCCTGAAGAATGCTCAGGTAATTGTTCCTTATGAACGAGTATGGGAGATAACCCAACCAGCTGTCGAAAATCTGAATTGCATCTGCACCTGCTTTTACCTGTTCTTTTATATCATTGATTAGCAATTCTTTCAATTCGTTCATAAGATCAAGCAAAGAATCCTCCTGAGTGGCGATTGCCTTTCTGGTTGCTTTCAGATCAGGGTCTGCTTTTCCATTCATTGCATATGAAAGGATCGTGAGTGGTGCACCTGTAAATCCGATTATGGGGAAATCTCCGTGATGCTCTCTGAATTTCCTAATGGTTTCCGCTGCGTAAGAATTAAATCTTTCATTTGATGGAAATTTATTTTTGGTGACAACAGGACTACCGTTCCCCGGATAGTCTATGGAATAACCCATATTCTCCAGAATCAGGAGAATATCAGAGAAAACTATGGCAGCATCAACTCCCAGCTCTTTAACGGGAAGAAAACTTACTTCTGCTGCGGTCTCATAATTCTTGCAGAGCTCCAGCATTGAATATTTTCTCCTTATTTCTCTATAGGAAGGCATGTATCTTCCAGCCTGACGCATGAACCACACTGGGATATTGTCCCCACTCCCATTTCTCAATACTTCTTTGAAACTGTTACTCAACGAAAACTCCCTACGGTCTCAATCTTCTTATGGTTCTTGGAAATGCAATTATATCTTTGATATTGGCCTGCTTCATGATCCAGAGACACAAACGATCAAGACCAAGACCAAAACCAGCATGTGGGATACTGCCATATTTTCTTAAATCCAGATACCAATAATAGTCCTCTTCCTTTAAGCCAGCTTTCTGAATTCTTGTTCTTAGTTCCTCCAGAGACCATATCCTTTCCCCCCCACCTATTATTTCTCCATATCCCTCAGGTGCTAGAAGGTCGTGACAAAGAATATATCCGGGATTCTGAGGATCCGGTCTGTGATAGAACGTTTTCAATTCTTCAGGAAAATGAGTTACAAAAACGGGTTTGTCAAAATGAATCATTATTGCTCTTTCTTCATCTGCCCCCAGATCATCGCCATACTTTATGTCAAGACCAAATTCCTGAGCTTTCTTAATAAGTTCTGAGTAGGTCAATCTGTGGAATGGCTCCAGAGACTTCTCTAATGCAGAAATATCTCTGTTAAGAAGGGCAAGCTCCTGCCTGTTATTTTCCAAAACCTCTTTGATGATATATTTGATCATCGCTTCTTCAATATCCATCATCTCATTATTTCCAATCCATGCGACTTCTCCTTCCGCATGCCAGTATTCAGTAAGATGTCTCCATGTTCTGGATTTTTCTGCTCTAAAACTGGGTGAAACTGTAAATACTTTTTCAAGGGAAAAAATAAACGTTTCAAGGTAGAACTGGGAACTTTGTGTAAGAAATGCAGTTTCTCCAAAGAACGGGACTTTGAAAAGGGTAGAACCACCTTCAGTCGCAGTTGAAACCATCATGGGAGGATGTACCTCATAATAGCCATTTTTAAAGAAATATTCTGAGAATGCTTTGAAAATAGTGGATCTAATTTTTAATATTGCATTGAATTCCCTGCTCCTAATCCACAGGTGTCTGTTGTCAAGGAGAAACTCCTCACCTTGATCCCTGGTAATTGGGAAATTTTCATTTCTCTGGAATATCTTGAACGACTTTATTCTGAGTTCGTAACCTGTAATTGCCCTTTCATCTCTGTTTACGGTTCCTGCAATTTCAAGGCTGCTTTCGATTGTGAGATTGGAAAGACTTTTGAAATCCTCTTCATTTAAGTCTTCTAATCTGCCCACAGTTTGAATGACATTACTATAATCTCTCATTACTATGAAGCATAATTTAGAACTTGACCTTACACGGTAAACCCAACCATGTATTTTAACTTCTTTTCCTATATAATTGTCATTCAAAATTTGGTTTATTGTTTCCATCTGCCTTTCATTACTAATTCATATAATATTTTTCATAATTTCACTTTCTAAAATTACCCTCAATTGCTTTTCATCAAACTTAATTGGATATGCAAATTTCTCTGGAAATAATTGAAACTCATCATTTGTGACAAGTGACCTCATCTTTTCCATGGTCCTAAGGTAAACGGTATTTGCCGTCTTAGGCTGTTCTAACTGAAACTTAACCTGAGAAACTCCAACATGGATAAGACATTGTATGAATTCCTTTATTTTTCCATTATATTTTCTCCAAATTTTTTCAAGTAGTTCGTGGTATTCCCAGTATCTTTCCTGGTTGAAAAGGGTGAACGCATATATTATGAGGGATTTATCATCCATATCTCTTTTTATTCTGTCTAACTGCTCATCTGAAGATGAAAATACAATTGATTCTTCCCTTATTTCTTTTAAGACACTATGGAAGATTGAATAATCAAAAACATCTATTTCACATCCATAGGTTGTGTGTCTTATAATTGCACCATCTGTTTTGTTAAATTTTATGCAGTTATCGGAATCCCTTATTCCAATTAATATTCTTGGCAATATCCTAACATCTCAGCTAATATTTCCAAGATCCTTTGATCTTATTGTTTCTATATAGTTTCTCGGGATTCCACTTTCTAT
>JAJZJZ010000056.1 GCA_021809755.1 Thermoplasmata archaeon | reverse complement strand
AAAAAAATAAATTAACATTAGACATACAGCAGAAAGCGTTTTTGCTGAGGGCTCGTAGTCTAGCGGTATGATGTCTCCCTGACACGGAGGAGGTCACCGGTTCGAATCCGGTCGGGCCCATTATATATACGGTTTAGTCTTTTCTGAAACACCACAAAATACTTTATCAGCAATAAAGTAAACGGTATATGTATCTGAAGGATTTATCCCTTCGGTTTATATACCTAAGAAACAGATTTTATAATATAGTAATAAGCGCATATAAATAAAGAGATGTGTGTTTGACATGAACACATCTTTTTTGTTGTATCTCTACATTTAATTATTATTAAGGCCGCCTTTTCAGTAAGCATAGAAAAGGAAGGTAAATTTTATAAGTTATAGTAATTGAAAGAAATGTTTTTGGATTTTTATATTTTTTCATCGCCTAACTTCAACCACGAAATCAATTCCATTGCTAGTTTTTTGCCTCTTATCTCTATTTCCTTGGTATTCCATGTGTCTTTTCCTCTCAGATCAAGATTCAAGTAAAATCCATTTTTATAACCTATTGGGTTTCCATCTGCATCTACCCTATCTCTCTTCTTTTCAAAGGGTAGGTTAGAGAGATTGGAATTGTAAGCGGTCAGAGTCAAATTTCCTATCTTATGTACATATTGTTCCTGAAGTTTCTTAGCTAGGTCTAAGTCTCCTTGAGCAATCATATCAACCCACTCTTTTGGAATATTGCTGCCTTCAGGAAAAATATGCTCTATCGTGAAGACTAAGCCTTTCGGATTCCTTTCCCATAGGTCTATATTTCTTCTTTCTTTAGTCAGATGTCTTTCCTCAATCTTACTCAACAAAAATCTTACAATTTCCGGATTATCGCTGTACAGATCCCCATCTAGTTTGCTCTTGACGACATCCATATTAGCCATGTACTTTCTTAACTCCTCAAAAATAAATTCTGATGAAATTCCATCCTTATTTCTTTGCTGACATTTTTCTATGAGTTTTATGAAAATAGAGTCTAAATTCCTCGTAGCTGGGAAGTCTGTCAGATTTCTTCTTGCGTACCATTTGACAATAAGTTCTGTTGCCTCCTCGATCAATTTCAAGTCATTGGATTCTGAGATTAAATAAAGCAGAAATGCATAAGAAGGGGCCCCTTGAACGTGCAAGAGGTCTTTGAGATTATTACTAATTTTTTGATCTCTGGCAAAATTTCCTGTTACTAAATCTCCATAAATCTCTGACTTTTGGAGAAGTTCATCAAATAAGAAACTGGGATTATTTGGAATTAGATTGTCATTATAAATTTTAATTAAATTTGTCTTTGTTGCACGAGGGAATTTATCGGCAATATTATTAAACTTTTCGATGTTTTTATACGCATTATAGTATTGCCTCAAGAACCTCTCATTTACCACAGGGTCCTCAGTAAGATTATTTATGACCTGCTGCCATTTGTCGTAGGATTCATCAAGGGACATAATGTTCTTCTTTACCATTTCAGAGAGCATGCTTGTCTTTATTAGGTCTGTAGCCAATAATGGAGCTCCTCTATTATTAAGACTCTGAAATAGGACGTAGGCATCCGAATAGCTATTGACTTCGATTTTGACTACTAGTGCATCATTTATAATTCCCAAAAATTCTTTCAGTTTTTCATACCCATAATCGCTAATCCTTTTCTTGAAATAATTATAAGCCTTAGATATCTTTCTGTTGCCATAGTTTTTTGGTCTTTCGATCATATTAGATAGTACCATAACTGACGCCAGTAAATACTCGTAATCAACTTTGTTATTACTTTGTTCCTGTGGAACAAACTTCAACTGACGGGACTTACTATTTTCAATCAATTTGTTCCTGAGATTAAGTTTTTCTAGAATAAAATCCTCATCATTGCTGCTGTTTTCTGGTAAACTCAACATTCTCTCGTAAACAGCTGCGTAAATTATGGATATGGTTAGGAGTCTTTGTTGTCCATCAATGATTTCCAAAGGAGTTACTTTGAGTGCATCATCACTTCTGTTAATCACCAAAATGGTGCCTAGGAAATACTTCCGTCCTTCTTCCTCCAGATCATTGAACAAATCTTCCCAGTTATTCTCTTTCCAGCTATATTCCCTTTGATATTTTGGAACAAAATATGAAATTTTTGCTTCTGGATCAAATATACTGTGTATTGAATATTCATGTGCGGAATTTATCATATTACTTCCATGTTAAAATCGGTTTAAGTTCTTAAATTTATCATAAGTAGCCAATTAACAAAATAATTAGACTTTATAGCATTCTGAAAATGGCCAACTATCTATAATCTGATTGGTATCAAATCTGTAGTTATAGAAACATTAATTAGAGGATTTCTAAAAACCCTCACCGAAAACCTTTTTCATGCCTTCATGATCATTCTCCATGAATCTTTACCATACTGGATTATCTGAGCTCTACAAGGAGATTGAAGCACTTGGCGATCCCTTAACCGGCATCTCAGATCGAATTGATTTCGAACGGATCAGGCCAATGTTGTCTGATCTATATGAGAATGACACAGAGAAGGATTGAAGATCAAATTATGATCCCATTATAATGGTTAAGATTCTGCTGTTGCAGCAGTGGTATTCTCTCTCAGATCCGCAGATAGAGAGAGAGATATCAGAGACAGGATCTCATTCATGAAGTTTTTCGGATATCCTGAGAAGTTACCGGATCGTAACACAATATGGTATTTCCGTGAACGATTGTCAAAGACCGGTAAGGATCGTATCGTATTCAATGAAGTACGAGATCAGATAGTGGCTAAGAGAATCCGTATTAAGAAAGGTACCATGCAGGATGCATCTTTCATCGAAGACGATGAGGGAGAGTATGGGAAGTATAGAGGAGATGATGCAAATATCCGAAGATCCAGGGATGGTGCATCAGCAACAAAGAATAATGAGAAGCACTTTGGCTACAAGGCACATACACTTGTCAATGAGATAAAGATAATAAAAAAATTATCGGTTATAACTGCCAATGTGCATGATTCTCAGATCGATCTCAGTCTTCCCGGAATCATATGTTACCGGGACAAGGGATATTTCGGCTCTGAATGCAGGGGTATCGATGGTACAATGGATCGATCCGTAAGGGGACATTCATTGCCTTTGAAGAGTATCCGCCGGAATATCCGTATATCCCGTATTAGATCCATGGTGGAACATCCCTATGCATTCTTCAAGAGGATGTGCCGCTTTGGTCATGTAATGGTGACGACGGTACAGAGGGTGAGACTGAAGACATATTTCACAGCAATGTGCTACAACCTTATAAGGGCAATATTCCAGGACAGGATAGCGTGAGCTATCCCAATTATTGGGAAAAAGAGAAGAAAACATAGAGAAACATGCCATGTTGAACAATTATTCAGGCAAAATTGACTGATGTCACGAATTACGTGAAAGATATGGAGTTAAAGTGAAGGTTTTAGGAAAACCTCGATTGTAGGTTATTTTGTTTATACCATAAAAATATTCCGGTATGAAACTTGGTAGTTTTAGCAATTGCATGTAAAGAGTGATTTTACGAAATAGTAATGGAAAATACTCACTTAACAAAGAGAATAATCTTTGATAAGGAACGTATTAAAAGAGAACAGGCAAAGTTAATGGGGTATGAGTGGGTGAGCTGATCAGTCCTTAAGTGATCTGATTTAACAACCATGAAGCTGCTTTGACTTTATTTTTGTTCTTGTCTGTCAAAACCTTGGATATGTAAGATATGGCATCCTCTCTTTTATCCTGAAGTTTTGAGATGATATATTTCGATATTACCTCGGGCTCTGGGGGCTCTTGAGTACGATTTGAACCAGCAAGATAACCTGGCATTTTCTCACGGCGACGGTTTTCTTCTGATTTTATATATAACTCAAGCTCCATTTCCACCAAATCATCAACTTCTGCGTTACTCATCAGATACTGAAGGAGGTTTTCTGTTTCTTTATAATTTGATATTGACTTTGAAAACAGTCTTTTAGATGATTCACTATTGATTTCAGGCCTGAGGTCCATTATTATAACAGATAGTCTCTTAACGTCTTCATCGCTACCATTTTCCGCCCATTTCAAAACTTTATCGCTGTAGTTTTTGTCTTTATCAATTATAATTAAAGCTGCCACAAGATCCTTTAGTGCTGGGCTTAGATTTGGATAACTGTTAACAAATCTGGTGATAACATCCTTGTCAACAAAGTCTGCAATTTCCTTAATAATTTTGTTTTTAACTAATGTATACATCTTCTCTGCTGATGTGCGGGGAGAATCGTAAATATTGTAACCAGAATCCTTTTCATAAGACTTAATTAAATTTCTAATTTCATACGCAGATTGTGAATCTAAATAACCCAAGGAAAAAAGGTCGCTAAGACTTGGGGTTACAGCTCTAAACGCATTTTCACTGCCTATCTTTATTAAGCCATCAATAGCACTTTCCCAAGGCAACCAATCAGAAAATGTTTGAATTAATGTGTCATCTCCATAAAATGAAAGAACATCTAGTACCCCTTTAACTATTGAAGGACTGAAAATGGCTTCATTTTCAATATCATCCCTTCTTGCAACTGATGCACTCGCACGGATTCCATAACCCTCGCTCTCCTCTTCTCTCTGGTTTTGCTCAAACTCATCCATTTTCTTCTGGTCTTCAGACTCTTTCATTCGCATGTCGTCGAGGACAACCTTAAGAATTGGCAATGTTTTTTTTCCAACTGTATCAATTGAACTTTTGCAAGTTTTAATATTCTGTCATCATCCGAATTGAGGAGTCCAACAAGCATTCCAACCTGATCCATCAATTTTTCATTATCATCATATGGCATGAAGGTAAATTGTTTGGACATGATAATAATGTTTGTAATCGATAGAAACACATAATCTTTGTGTAAAAGGCCCCAGAGAACTGAATAAATTTAAAAGTCTCCTTTCTGAGGCATTATCAGGGTTTAAATTCCTTAATCCTTTGTAACGAGATTCAAGACATCACGATTGAGGTTCAATCGATATAATAATCAAAACTCTTAAATGAATATTTACATATGTTCTAGCGCTGATTAAATATTGGAGTATAGTAAAAAGATGGTACCATCCTTAGCTGGTATAAAGGCATGCATTTCAAATGCTGAGAGATTATTTGAAGATGCCACAAAAGTCTCAAAGCCTACATCAGCAGCTTTAACGGAGTTAGCACTAGAAGAAATTTCTAAGGCTTGGTGGCTCATGTTCAAGATGGCTGGGTCCTCCGATAAAAAGAATAAATTTATAGACAAATTCATGGATGATATATCACAGAGCCCCACTCTGGGAAAATCTGGCATTTCATTGTATGATAGTACCGCTGAAACAAAAAGAATATTACAGTCTATAAGTGAATTGGTGGAAACAACTGGTGATTGGAAGTCCTTAAGGGACCATAATTTTAAATTGAAATTTATGATGGAACTGAAACTACTAATTGAAGACATACTGCCGAAGTACGTAAGAAATTTTGGACCGAATGAAGTGCAAAGGCTTTCTAAGATTTCCGGATCTAAATTTGAGACGAATAATTTTTCTAGAAAGCAAATAACGGACCAATTGAAAAAAATGCAGAATGTCTTGAAGGGATTGAATAATACTTTATTTACTTCTTTGGACGAGTTAAAGAGCGAGGGTTTCTACGTTGAGTATAACGAAGGAGAGTTTTTTCAACCTTCTGACAGAACTTTTGAGTTCTCCAATCTAAAGCAATTCGTATTTTTTATGATAACAAGTCTTAAGCGTATAATCTTATACTACGGATCCTGAATTATACGTTGGGCATAAGGTACTTAAAAGATAAATAACATCAATTATTTTCGAATGAATTTTATTGTAAACACTTGTCTCATTTTCTTGAGCATAAGGACATTGTCAATTATCAGTTGATAGATAGTGATGGTACCAGAAGGATGTCTTCAATAATCCTTCCTTGGTCTTGAACCTGTGCTTGAACAACCATGATTGTATAGAGAAATGCTGTTCCGCTATGTCTGATGTCTTCTCAACCATTGGATCCTGAAGATACAGGAATACCTCTTTCCTGTGTCTTTTCAGAAAGGAGAGGAAATTGGCTATGATGGGATCATAACCATACAGGCTGGTTATCTTTTCCAGCATGATCTCGACGATCTGCTTTTCATTCTTTCCTGCAATTAGACATGCTATTGGTTCACGATTCCTTCCAAGATCCATGAGATTCTTATCGTTCTGGAAGAACATGTATCTGATCAACCTCTTTGCCATGTCGAGATCCTTCTCCTTACGGGAATCCTTTATCCTGTGTGCAAGATCCTTCTCTATGTGGAACAAACACCTCTGCCTCTTTATGCGTATGTGCATCTTTTCGGATACAGCTTCCAGTATGGATCCATAATGATAGCCGTCGGTTGTTATGACAATATAATCGATATTATCAGGTATGATGAATCTTGATAACGCATTGATCATGAAATTTACAATTGTCTCCTCTCCCAGATCGTCAAGTATATCCTCAACGAAGCTTCCGGTTATGGAATCCTTCAGAAGTGCCCTGTATTTCTCAATTCCATTGATATGGACATACTGCTCTCTTATGTGAAGAAACCAGATGCTTCCATCATTGTTACTGGAATTAGAGGAACTGTCTTTCTCACAGTCTCAGGCGATATTATGATCCTTCCGATCGTGTGAAAGATGTCTGCTGTCTTTCTCAGGGATGTTTTCACCCTTGTTCGTATCCCCTTCTCTTTCATATCGTCAGGATAATGCTTTCCGTAACCATAATTCGGGGGTCTTGCCACAAACGAATATCTGCAGTCCTGGCAGATATATCTCTGTACCCTGAATACAGTTCTTTATATTCTGTTAAATTTAGCCCTATCCTGTGCATTTAGACGGTTATGATACAATCCAGAACGCACAATCATTGGTCTTACTCCGTCATTAATTCCGTTCATGGTTTTTGGTTGTAAGTGGCATGATAATTACAGAATGCCTTTAGTTTGATCCATCCATCGTTTAGGCATAAATCTCATTCCTACATCCATCGTTGCAACCTGAAGCGATTTAGAAGTATTCTTCCGGGAAATCCACAGAAAGGAGACGGTGTGCTCTTTATTTTCTATCATTCTAAAGTAATGACCCAATGATATTTGTGTCGTAACAGGTAAAGATATACTTTAGATAGAACTCTTGAACAGAAATTGAGTCAACATTTCGGCCCATATATGGAAAATTCAATTGAAAGACATTTAGTCTAAAAGATGATTTTTAATATGTATCACGCACTTTTTCATGCAATTTAATGGGATTAGTTTGGGTGATAATGACCTCAACCAATTAAAGTCTCTTCTTAACTTTTAGAAAGCATATAAAACCTGTAGTGAAATGCTTATGGGGTTAACTATTTAACCTCATAGTATTTTGACTGTTAACTTGTCAATTCTAAACTTATTTAATCTAATTGAGATACTTGCGGCGATTTTCACAATTTTAGGATTCATATTAAAATTTCGAGCCACTATCAATGGTGTCTCAAATGCTCTCAATATCAACAGTACACGCGCTCGAAAAGAGTTTTTGGGGCAAATCAGGCGAGGAAACGATTATGTATCGTCTTTCTATAAACAGATAAATCCATCTGAATTAGACATATCTTTATTGTCACTTGCCGATAGGACTTTTTTTTCCATCTTTTTTATGGTTTCCACAATTATTACATCGATTATAATGTCACTTTTTATTCCAAATTTTATATCGTATGTCCCGTTAGCCATCTCTTCTTTATTGTTTGTATTCGCATTCTTTAGCTTGCTAGATATTTTTTCGCTTTTTATGTTAAAAAAAGACGGGAAAAATTACACTTTCACTTCTTTAAAAGAAACCGTTTCAAAATTACGTTTCATTGTTCGGCAATCTATGATATTGATAGCATTTACCATTCTTGCTTTTTTCATTTCATTGTTATCTCTAAACCATACCAATCCCTTGAGTACGCTCTCCCACAGTATATACATTAGCGTGATATCCATTGTGCTTATTCTTTTGCTTGCTGTAGTCATAATCTGGAGGGAGTCTAATATCGAAAAGGAATTGCTAGTTTGGGCTTTCTCTAAATATATCGCCGAAGAGGATGCCAGAATTAAACTGATTGTTGCTTTAAAAAATGAAAGGGTCTCTGGCTATCTTTCAGGGATAGGTACTAATTTGGAACTGAAATTTGAAAATGGTGCACACCGGGAAATACCTTGGAAGGCAGTGGAAAGCATAACCGTAGACAAAAATGTCAAGTGTATTCAAACCAAAACAGAGTCCATAGATGATTTTTTCCTTAAACTTAAAGGCAAGAGAATTATACTTCCAAAACCTTACATGGATAATCTTTTTAGGATTGTTCCAGACTATGGTTTATATGAAGGGTTATTGACTAATATTTTATCTAAACTGGAAGAATATGCATATAACCGGATTTCACCCGAATTGATCGATTATGCTATCGGTGATTGGATAATCAATAATTATTCAGGACAAAGATTCCTAGTTCTTAAACCAGACAGGCAAGTGTCTGGTATTGAACCCATAGACATTAAATTAAGAACACCTAGAGATTTGGTGTTTATAGATCATCAAGAATCCAAAACCTATAAGATTATGGACTTAGATTTAAAGAAAGTAAGAATTGGATACAAAGTTGTTGGCTAGCTTATTTCTACTTGGGACTGAGCAATGCTCCAAGAATAAAGAGCCCAGCTATCGCCGTGCCTCCTTTAAGTAAGCGTTCCCCACGAACGTTGTGTCCGCATGCAAGTTCTACTGCACCAACTAAAATATCTGTAGCTCCCACAAGAGGCGCTCCGAACAAAAGGCCGGCAGCCTCTTCAAATCCTTTCCATATACTGGATCTTAACTGTAAAGTACTAACCCTATTTGCAAACTCACATACTACTAGGAAGTATGGATCTGACCTGAATTCATCTGCCAGTCTTTCTTTCCCCTGTCTTTTAATATACCGTTCCACACTTAGTCCAGTGGCGGTCTACTCAGAAGCCTTTCTGTTAAAGAAAAAAGCAACGTCATTAATATCAGACATGAATGAAAATTAACTTGGGGTATTTATGTCTGTTGCCAGAGGCAAACTCGTCTTACTAATCAACAACTTGGATCGGGTCGACCTGAAGAGAAGCCATAGGTTTCAAAAAGTTACTTTAACTGTTCGTTCAAAATGTCAAGCTTTCTTGTAAGACCAATGACATTCACTTGGACCTGCAATTTTAACTGATATATTTCCATAATTTCAACTAGTGCAGCTACTGAGCTGATTAGAAACCTTAGCATATTCAATACGGTATTCTTATCAACCTCGGGATAGCTGTAATCCGATCCTGTCCAGTCAACGTAAAAACCGGATTTCTTAATATCGCCCGATATTCCCTTTAGCATTTCTCTGGTCTCTGGTATATTCTTTCTTACTAAATCCATTACCTCTGGCTGATCCAAAATGTTGTTAAGATAATCATCAGTCATACCTGGTATGATGTTTTTAATGCAGTCTTTCACATACTTCTGAATCGTAAAAGATTCCGTTAAGTTGCCCTTAAATAAGCTACCTAGAACGTTTAGTATTTCAGTTTTAGTTAGATGTTTCTTGAATGCAGAATGTAACTTATTCTTGCATTCAATTTCCTTGATGTATTCCTCAATTCCAACTATAAGGTCAGAAAGCGATGGATCTAGAATTAGGGATGATTTTTTAGATAACTTACCACTTTTTTCAAGGCATATTAAAATAAGAAACCCCTTAGATGCTTACTCTAAACCAAGCTCACTTAACGCCTCTGCTGTCGATAAAGACAATCCTGGACCAAGGCCTCCCAAATAAATGGATACACTTGGTGACTAAATATGGATACCAAGGATGCGATGGAATCTGATGAATCTCCTCAAAGGATATTACTGCTAAATGCATGGCAAGAATCTCCACAGTTTACGAACCGTGAAAAAATGGCACTCAAGTGGACGGAGGCGGTTTCTGTAATTACTGAAAATCACATCACCGATGAACTGTTTGAGGAAGTAAGTAAGGAGTATAACGCGGTTGAACTCGTCTAACTAACCTGAGCGATAATAAGCATAAACTCATGGAACGGAGCCAACATTGCATTTCAGATAGTACCTGAAGATTATGTATAAAAAAGGATAAAGAAGGACATTGACGAAGATTAGTCGGTCTACTAATCTCAATACAATTGCTTTGAATTGTGGATTTTGGAATTCATGACATTTTACCGCAATTCACTATACCCCGATGAATTCCTCTACAGTAAGGTCGCATTGCCTAATTATTGCTCTTAGCGTGCCTTTTGGCAATTCATCGTGGCTTGGAATTGCCACCCTCTTTCCATCTGATTCTCTTTTCAGTATCATATGACTTCCAACCGTCTCCTGAGTCTAAATCCAACTTTAGAAAGTGCTTTCACGGTATCTTTTCCAGAAACAGATGGAAGTTTAGGCATTGAATTCAATGTTTCCAATGATGTCTATGTCATGGGGAATGGTCTCTCCATCCGCATTCATGTCGTCTATAAACCCCAGGATAGCTTCCCTTATGTTTGACATGGCCTCTTCTACAGTGCGCCCGTCAGATATGCACCCGGGCAAAGCTGGAACTTTAACCACATATATTCCATCCTCATCCTTCTCCATGATCACTGTAAATCTTATTGATTTTATAATAGAATGATAAGTATAAACCTTTGCGCTTCACTTGGAACGCGGACTGAAGCGAAAGTCTCTCAATATATTGAATAAATCGGGTCTGGCCTATTCTGTATATGGGGATATAGATAAGCCCAAAATGCAAGTTGGTTTTAACATCAATCGTCTGATTAGAATAGAACATGTAATTGTGCTAATTCGCTCTCTTGGGCACTTCATAACAAATATTAAGTGATATACATCAATCAAGAAATTAGGATTACCTAATGAATAGAATTTCCTGGTCCACGTTTTCTAATCCCAC
>JAJZJZ010000055.1 GCA_021809755.1 Thermoplasmata archaeon | reverse complement strand
ATACGGAGCTAATTTTTATTAAATCGATGATTTTCCTGCGCCCATTTTGTGTGTTCCGGCCATAGCGATCAATAGTGCACCTATAAGTACCCATCCGACTACCATGTAAGCAGGGAGATTGAATGGAGATGAAGGAATACGTGGACGGGTGGAAGATAAGAGATGGGTTGAGGGGTGGCTTTAAACCGTCCCATTTCTCTTCGACTCATACTTTATTCGCCGTTTGATAGTATCGTCCAGATAACTTCCTTCAGGAACAAGGGATTTAATGTTTTTTGGAATTTTCTCTAATCTGCCAGATCGCATGGCGTCTGAGAAATCATTCGCAGTTAGTGGGGAGATTAAACAGGTTAAAATGGTTAGTCTGAGCAGTTCCAGATGCGTTTTGCTGAGTGAACTTACCGAGCCATAATAGTCCCCTTCGTCATCAGCGTCTTCCTCTGAACCTCTGATCACTTTTTTCAGGCATTCCCTCAAATCCCCCATTTCAAGTTCATAATGCGTGTATTTACTTCGCAGGCAATAGCCCATTTTGAAGACGTCTAAAATATAGCTTCTCTCATCAAATGCAAGGTTGACCAAGTTTTTCAACCCGTTTTCGGTATCTTCTTTGCCGTATTTGCCATTAGAGAAGAATTTTTCGAGCGCCTCTATGGCCATTCTAAGTTTATATGTGTCATCTTTTTTACTTTCAACAAGGTCATTAAATGTTCTGAATGCATTTCTAAGGCGTTTGTCTCCGTCCGTTCTATTCCTTTCAGATTCATAAATTCTCATCACCCTAGAATCCTCCAGGAGCTTTTCAAGCAAATTCTTTGTTGACTTTAGTCTTCTGTCGTCCCTTAGATTCCACTCGTAGAATTTGTTGCACGCCCCCTGTCTGTAATTTTCTATGAAATAATAGTAATTGTACGCCAGTCTGTCCCCCAAATATATGGAACAACCCCAAATTGTAAAATTTAGGCAAGTTACAGACTGAAGCAGCCCCAAGGCGATCAAAGTTTTATTGAGTTCCCAATACATCCACTGGAGGCTCAAATCAAAGGGGACTATGGATGTGTAGAAGTTTGGCAATTCCATGAAAAAGCCACTTTTCTTCTTATGGAATCTTATGGGAATCTGAATTGCGTTTTCCTCAGCCGAAACGATAATTGATGAGGGGGTCAGGCTTGCCCTCTTATAATCCTTTGGGATTTCATTCTCTCCTGTGACGCTATCAAGCTCAATGTATTTGGGAAAATCATCGATATGCGGTAAGCGGATCCTTGTTTCCTTACTCCTCTTTTTCGTTTTTACGATTATGTCCAGCTCCCTATGTTCTTGGCCGCCCTTCCCTAGGTCAGGTATTATGTTGGAGATTCCTGAGTATGCTCTTAAGGTAATGTCACTTTCCAGCAACTGTCTAAGCAGGGAAGTCTCCAAATCACTCCACCTGGCCTCCTCACCCTTTTGAATCGCATCAAGTATCCTCTCGGTAAAATTGTAGACTAGGATTGAAGCTGCAAGATCGTCAATGAGTTCATTGGTCAAATCGGGATGCTTTAGCCGGCCAAACATTTCCTTGAATTCCTTGATATTCTCGCTTCTGCCCAGAAAAAAGGCACAAAAACGTTCTTCGGTAGTCGGTGAAAATCTTTGCCCTGGAAACACTTTTCCTCCAACTGAAGGGAGCCCGTATGAATGGATGTATTCACTCGCATATGGTTCGTAGAATGTCTTTTTCTCAAGCGTCAATATGCCTGGATCACTTGGATGAGATGACCAACCATAAGCGGTCCGGTCATTTTTAATTTCCAACATCAGGTCTTTCCATATTCGCAGACCAATTTTTTCCAGTTCCATTATTGAAAATAAATATTTGAATAAAATAAACTTATGGCTGTTATGATGTAGAAAAGATATTATATAGCTTTAGACTTAGATATTAATTTCAGTGAATCGGGCAATGCCCATTTGATTTCAGCCAAGCCGATGTTGAAAATTTCGAAATTCAATAGGATCGATCCATCAGTTTGCGCAGTGAGTTTGTTGAACCGTGGAATTTTGCTGGAGCTTGACTTTGGCTTGATAGATGGCAGGTGGACGCATTGAATCTGCCGTTCGCAGTGAATTGGCATATTACATATCAGTGCAATTACCAATGTTCGTTTTGTTTTTTCAGAAACCCGGGCGATAGGAAGGACATGAAGCCAAGGTTAAGCGTCAGCATTGAAAGTGCCTACAAGCTTATCAGAAAGTTAAGGGATTCTGGTGTAAAGAGAATAAATTTCGCAGGTGGAGAACCTACGCTCGTCAGTGAGCTCCCCCTGATCCTGAATTACTCTCACTCTCTTGGCATTGTGAATACCGTGGTCACCAACGGTACGGGAGTAACAGTAAACCTGATGAAACAGATATGCGATGCAATCCATGCCGTAAAGTTAAGTGTTGATTCTGCCGACGATGAAGTGGAAAGGAAGCTAGGAAGAGGCTACGGTCAGCATCTCAGCACCATACTCAAAGCGGTTGAAGCAGCACGAAAGTATGGTGTGGAGATTATGGCCAACACAGTTGTGACCTCACTTAATTGGAAAGAAGACATGCACACTATTATTGAAAGAATTGAACCTTCTAGGTGGAAAGTTTTTCAGGTCCTACCTGTAAAGGATCAGAATCTCCAGGAATACAATTATCTGAAGATAACAGGAACTCAGTTTTTAGAATTTGTAAAGAGGCATGAAGATATCCCGCATATGATTCCAGAAGACAACAGCCTCATGACGGAAAGCTACCTGATGATAGATCCCATTGGCAGGCTCTTCCAAAACAAGGATTCGAAATACACTGTCAGCGATAGCATCCTCGACGTTGGCCTGAAGAAAGCTTTTGCACAAATTTCCTTTGACCGATACAAGTATGACCTAAGGGAGAAGGGAAATGAAGAATGCTGACTTTACCCACTAATACTCTTCTCTAATTTTAACTGAAATATCGTTTTAATTCTTTGTGTTTTACGCTATTTGAGCTATGAAATATGCTCAATTTGGGTAAATGTCTCAAAACCACATGCTATTAAGGTTAGCTAGTTTATAACTGTGTTGCATAACCCATGCAATAATTTTTCTTGAAAATAAGATGGGTGTTGCTTGTGCAAAACAACAACCCAATGGTTCATGGAAAGAACAGTAATAAAAGGATATGGTCCCTCTACAATGAGTCTCTGGTCAGACGCATGAAGGATATCCTTGATCTCAAGGATATGGAGAATTACAGCCATGATCTGAAGAAACAGAACAGGAGGAAGAACGGAAGACCCCTTATTCTTCCGGATAAGATTATTGGGATCCTGGCGAGGATTAGAGCAGTTTTCAATGCTTCTTTCAGATCCCTTGAATCTTACATGAGAATATTCCGGGAGATTCTCGGAATACCGAGAATCTCTTATTCTTCCATTTTCAGAAGAATAAGGAAGATCAGGGTTCCGGAGATCATGAATGCATCCTCTTCTGTTGCAGTGGATTCAACAGGCTTCAAGACCACAATCAGAGGGGACTGGTTATCCAATAAATGGTCAAAGAAAAGGAAAGGGTGGATAAAATTGCATGTGTCAGCTGACACTGAGAAGATCATGGCATCCCGCATGTCACTGACAGCAGAGCACAGCCATGATCCAACTCAGTTCTACAGATTAATCACAGGTCATGAGGTGAAAGTATTTGCAGACAAGGCATACGATTCCAGGAAGATATTCAATCTGTTGGGGAATAATGGCGCTGAGGCCATTATTCCCCTGAGGAAGAACTTCAGCACATTATCAAGAACATCTCCCCTCAGAGGTAAAACAGCAAGGGAGATCAGGAAACTGGGGGAAGAGGAATGGAAGTGTGTCCATGAATATGGAAAACGCTGGACTGTGGAGATATATTTCTCTGGCCTGAAGAGAGTCATTGGAGAGATCATCAGGGCAAGAAGAACGGATTACATGATCCAGGAAGTTGGGTCGAAGGTCCTCTATTACAACATGATGAGGGAAAATACAAGGACATATGGGTAGTTATGCAACACAGTTTTTTATCCACATGCTAATAATTCTCTAGCTCAAGCAGAGTGTCAACTTTTTAATCTGTTCCCACAATACCAATAAATGCAACAATTAATAGATATATCGCATCTTTCAAAAAGGGGCTCATCGTTGAGACTTACCCTCCCAAAGAAAGTTTAGGCCATGTTAGAAGCCAAAGAGGAAGATATCGTGGGATTTTATGAGGAAGACGGAAAAATTGTTTTGAAAAATATGGATTAATAGAACATGGAATTTATTTTTAATTGAGTAAATAATATGAAGATAAACGAATTCATGCAATTGTGAACATAGTCTTCATAACTAATTTTCTCGCAATCTTCGCTCCTTTGACAACTATATCTATTGGACTTTACACTATATCTAATTATTTTCTAAAAAATCGAAAAGAAAAGCATTCTCATTGGGATTTACGCAGTTCTATGGTGGATAACATAAGTAGATTAACAAATCCCTATAGATTATATGATATGCTCTTTCCGGCCAGCATTCTAAATAAAGCATTAGTCATCATAGCTATCTTGATTGGGATATTGTTCGGTTTCCTTGGATCGAATATAGTAACCCTCCCCAATGTATTTTTCACAGAATCGGTTGGCTACCCAATCACACTATGGCTTATATTGGTGGATATTACTGCCATTGGTTTTTACAAAATGGGCAGGGAACTCGCCAAGCAGAATCTCATACGCTATTCACGTAAAGATGAATTTAAGAAAGACTATGAAAACGGAAGGCTTTCGAGGAAAAGATTTTCTAGAGCCGTTTATGATATGGGAAATTTGATGATACTTGCCTTCCTCTTCTCCCATTCATTTAGTTATATGGGATTTTCCTTTTATTATTGGTCGCCTATTTTCGAATCAGGATTTGTATATTACATAGGTGTACTGTTTATAGCCGCATGGTTTGAGTTCCCCTTATTTGCTATTCCATTTGTATTGTCTTTTTTCATTGGCCTGGATGACATATACAAATTAGTTTTACCTGTAACACAAAGCTTAGTCCAGCATGGGATTTTAAGGGTAGAATTAAACATAAAGGTGCAAAGTAAGAAAGGAGATCCTATTGAAGATGTGACTGGTCGACTAGTTTACATTGGAGATGAATTAATTATAAAGAGGAGTGTTTCGGGAACGGACAGTGCTTACATAACAAATTGGAAAAATGTTGAATCATATTCCATCGTTATTCCCGCATTAAAATCAACAAAGCAAGAACATAATGACCAAAATTATAACAAGAGTTAATCCTCTATCTTCATCTTTTTTATTACTACTTCTCCATCCTTTTCTCCAAAACTAATTATTTCTTCGTTACTCAGTCCTAATTTTCGAATAATCTTCTTAGGTAGTGTTATCCTGAAGGAGCTCCATCTTGACGAAATGTGTGATACGTCCAATATTCTCATAATTCCGAAATACAACTTTTGTATAATAATGGTATTTTCCTTTAGTTGGTTGTGGAATCCGTAATATCCGCGTTTTATAAGTAATCTCTTTTTCTCATTTCTTCTAAGTAGGTAAGAGGTTATGTAGTGGTAAAGCCCTCCAGCGGTCATGAGTGGTAATGTCCAGAAAAACGAGAAACCTGATGAGAAGATGATTCAGGTGGCCATTGATAATGGGTATTGAAGAGGTTGGGAAGAGAAGAAGGAATTTGATTCAGACCTCATTGAAGAAGCCCTCAGGAAAAGCCAGGATTATGAAGAATTTTCAAACACCTTGAGAGAGATGATTGTCAGGAAAGATGGCAGAGTGGAATAATGGGGAAGTCGAAGAATTTCAAAAAAGAGTATGTTACCGGCCGAAAGGATCAGTATGATCTGGATTATACTATATTTAGAAAATGCGTAGAGAAAACTAATACAAGGGAAGAACTCATTCAGTTGTTAGATGATAAAATGAAGTATGTGATTTCAAAGATAGGGTCTGAGAGAGCAAATGAGTTGATGGAAGAGATGGAATTGCTCTAAGGGGAATGGATAATTTCTATGTTTTGGTACTTCTAGATTAATTCAAAACTGCGCTCATCGTCGTGATACACACTGCTTCCGCAAATCTGAATTCTCCCCTCGTCCATCCCTGCTTTGGCCAAATGCAAAAACCTATCTTGGATCCTCTTAAAAAGTCCCGCGGTCTTTGCAAGATATTCTATTGCGGATGTGCCTATAATCATAACGAAAACCACCTTAATTGAACCATCCTTCAACTTGAAATTGGGATAAAGTTTGAATATCTCTCTTTCTAAAACCAATAGCGAACCTTCTGCTTTTTTAGATATCAAATCTGGGGATATTCTTTCTTCGATTTTTTCGCCGTCCAAAGTATTTATGTCTCTTAACTCAATTAAATAAGCGCAGTCTGACGTATCATCGGAGCCCATGAAAATTAAATCGCAATGCTTTGCCCCATTATAATTTAATAGCTCAGCATTAAAGATGGCATGGATATCTATATTTGGAAGCTCGACTTTACAACTTTCGCGATTATCATAATAATAGATATGATTTTGATTAATTTCGCTTGTTAATCTAGGCATTATATCACCTATTGACTTCATCAGTTAGTTCCGCCCTTTTTTCTCTACTTCGCCTAATTTCCCCGACTGTCCATTTGAAGAAAGTTTCAACGGTATTTGAAATACCTGGGACACTCTTTTCTAATTCATCACCAATAATTTCCTGCGAAATACCCTCATGATTCATGTAGAAAATAGAAGATGATAGTGTTTCATCTCCAGATTGTATGGCCTCTGCAAGCGGCACAAGATGATCATGTTCCCCCTTCAAATCTGGTAATAGATCCTCCATCAGAGTCACCAGACTTTTCGTATCTGGTTTTAAGTCTAGGATGTAGTGAATTGCTAAAGCGATTAAATCGCTATGAGTTGAGAATAATATTCTAACCTTCTTTGTTTTTGCAATTGCAATTAACAACAGTCCCATGAGTATTTGGATACTGACATGTAATTGTGCTTCTGGCTCCTCTACAATTAGTAATTCTCCTTCGCTGCTAGAGAGGATCGGTAGCAATAGGCCGGTTAATTCTTCCACCATCGCTGAAGATAGGCCCAAATCTAAGATTTTACCATTTTTGAAGCCATAACCAAGAGTTTCCTGGTCAGGTAGAAATGTTATTTTGCCCCCCAAAATTGGAATAAATAATTTCTGTAATTCTTCGTCTCCGGACTTAAGTTTTATTTTACCTTCATTTAACCAATCAAAATAACTTGCGTATGGTACCTCCTTAATATTTTCCAACTCCTCCCCTAAATCATATAATTCTTCAATGGGTGCACCGCCGCTTACAAGGTTATTCATCTGGATTATGGCATTTCTTCCATAGGGAATGAATTTAACTGAGGTCAGATTCGTCAGACTTTGGAGAGCGAATTTGAATTCATTTAGAACCATTTCCAGAAAATTATTGTCAAGTTTTTTGATAATTGAATTAATAATTGCCCCTAATGTTCTAAGGTTTTGGCTTCTTTCGCCGAGTGTTCCTTGGGTTCCCATTATTGCCATGTTTTCTTTGTATTGTTTTAAAGCGTCTATAAACGATCTTGGAATTCCACCAAACCTACCGTAACGTCTAAACAAGTTCCCTAAATTAGGTTCAAGATTTGCCCGTACGTTCAATGTTAGTGTCGATTCGTTTACTTCGCTAATATTCATAGATAATGAAAGTTTGATCTTTATGTCCCTGAGAATTCTTCTAAAAGAATAAGCAGTTTCGTCATTTAAGTTCTCAACAATAAGTGGCAGTGGATAGCTTTCATCGTTCACTTCCAAAATAGTATTTGTAGGTAGTAAAATAGAACTTACAGCATCCTCTAAGATCGTCAAAATGTTCCTTCCGTTGATCTTTGTGTTTTCAACAAGATCAGAATTTACAGATTCGCGAAAGTAAGTTCTGAAAATATCTGTGAAATCCTCCGTAAATAGGCGTTTATTCAAATTCAATTTAAGACCAAACTCTCCATTGAATTCTTTAAGCATCTCGCCGTCTTCGTTATCATCTGATTCATTAAGTCTTTGTGAAATCCTTCTCCGTGAAGAATTCTGGTCTATGAATGTATTAATTATTGACTCTACTAAATCAATTATATAATTCTTCAAATTTACGGCAAATTCCGACGAGTTGGCAATATCTACTAGTTCATACCAATCATGTTCGGTGCTTCTTAATTTGTATCTTAACCTCTTAACAGCTTTTTGGTCTAGGGCTTGAAGGAACCAGTATATTGACCTTAGAGCATATGATTTTCCAGCATTTGGTTTGCCCAATAAAATTGTTAAGTTTCTTAAATTAGCTGAAAATGTCCTTATTGGCCCTATCTCAGTTATTTCTACATTCACAATTCCCTTAGTTGGGCCATTCACTTCTTTATTCATTTTCATCCCTCAATACAATTTCTACTTCTTTAAGTTTAATTGCTATTTTCTTTCCCTTTTCTGTTAAGGTGATCATATTCTTCGGTGGATATGAGGTACTATCGGTTCGCTGTTTAATTAAACCTAATTTGCCTAACTTTTCTAGTGATCCATACAGGGACCTTCCCGTTATCCCAGCATCTCCGACTATTTTCTGAAAATTTACTTCTCCCATTTTTTCCAGAAATAGTATGGTTTGGAGTATACCAGCCTGTCCCTCTAATGCTCTTATTGGAGTTCTCTTGTATAGATCATCAAACTTTCCTGGCATTTAAATATAATAATTGCTTGACACTTAAATTGTAGTATTTACCTGTCATGTGAAATGTATTAATAATGAATTTCACTTCTCAAGTAATATGGATAAAATAACTCTATCTTACTCAGATGAACAGCATTTCTGGTTAGAAAAACATCCAGAAATTACTAGATCTGGTGTTTTCCGACAAGCTATTAGCCACATGATGAAGACTGGTAATTCTTTTCTTTCAGAGACGGATTTAGAAGAAATTTCCAAGGAAGTTGAGGAAAAATCGATTTAGTTTGGAGGTTTTTAATTTTGAGTTATAAAAAATGAATGGTGGTTTGAGCAACCTATCAATAATATACGGACGGCTAAAAAGGATTTTCTTTGACCCATACAGAATGAAGCAAAGGCTCAGGAAAGAGATCCTGGACATACAGGAATTGGTCAGGTATCTCATGCCATTCAGGAAATACAGCCAGGAGAATGACTGGTCAGAAAGCATGATCCATTATTCTCTGAAAGTACAGAACAAGCTTTTAACGAGATATCAGAAGAAATTCGGTGAATTTCCCTTTGACATTGTGAAGGTTGCACAATGAAACTTCAGGATATCGACATAAAGATACCAATGAAATTTGATTCATTTGGAAATCCCATTATCACTAAAACTGAAAGAGAAGTACTTGGGCTTGAGAAACAGAGAAGACCAGATCCCAGGTTCTGGTACAGGTTCGAATGCAGGAATTGCGGCAATATCTGGAAAGCAAGGTCCAGGCCTGACAGAGCGAAATACTGCACAAAGTGCAAATCACTTTCCGTTAAGCGTGAAAGGTTAGAAAATGGGAAGAGAGGAGGATCTCACCAGAAGGTCTCAACATCAAGGAAAATGAGTCCCAAAACCATGCAGCTTACCATACATCTGAAAAACAGAAGGAAAGAGCTCATAGAAGCTTACAACAGAGACCTGGACACAGGGTTGATCTGGAGGTTGAGGCATAATGTGTTCAGAATGTTTTGAAGTTCTCAACTGCCAGTGCAAGTACTGTAATTTTGAATCGGTTCTGAAAGATGAAGAGCTCATGGCAAATCATGAAGGATGTCCTGAATGTGGACACACACCATTGGGATTTTATAACCTTGAGTCCTGGAAAAAGAAGAATGAACCCTCAGATGATTATGTGGAAATAGTTCTGGAGGTATCATAATGATGTCTCTTGAATCTTCAGGCTCAATGGAGGAATCCGGGAAACTACTCAAGGAATACTCTCAATATTCTGCCAATTTGAAGAACTGGCTCTATAAAGATCTCACTTCCATAATGGGGCAATCCCCGCCAGGCTGGTTCTTTGAACTTGTCTACAAGGATGCACATTCTCCATTGATCTACTGATGAAGGAGAAACCGGGAATAACAAAATCTGAAGAGACGGAATCATCTGCTGTTGAAAAGGAAAGCATTGAAGATCTCATTGTAGAATTCGGCTTAATCAGAGATGGACCAATTATAAGAGTTGGAAGCCCCATCAGTTCAGCCCAGCTTCAAGACCTGAAAACAAGATTCAAGACCCTTGGCTATGAATTCCTGGACAATAAAGGAGTATACAGGCCTAAATGGGAAGGTGTGAAGAAATGACATGTATATGCGAACATGGAGATTCTCTTCAAAGCCAGTTTAAGATACATTGAGATTGTTCATCTGACAGTTGATGACTTCAACCTTGAGGATGACAAGATCATTGTCAGAGCAGGGAAGAATGAGAAATACATGGAAGTTCCTTTATTCCCAAGTGTCAAGGATGCATTTCTTAAGTATATCCCATTCATGCAGGCCTTAATCGAAAAGGTCAACAAGAACACCAGGGCATTAATGGTTACGCAGTATGGAAAGCCAGTAACCGATGGTGGTGACCATAACATTATTGATCGAATTGCCAAAAGGGTTGGAATAGGCTTCTCCTCACACAGGGCAAGGAGATTTTATGGGAGGTACCTGTGGGAAAATGGCCTGAAGCCTGAACTTATTCAGCAGCTCCTAGGTCATAATAGCGTTGGAACCACTATGATTTACATTCAGCCAGATGCTGAAGACGCATTTACGGAGGTTAGAAAATACATGAAAAAACTGGATTTTAGAATGCCCCAGGGGAAGGGGCTAAAAGAGACGGCCTGGCACAACTTAGACTACAATGTATGCTCCGACCGGGATTTGGACCCGGGTCGTCGGCTTGAAAGGCCGAAATGCTTGGCCGGACTACACCATCGGAGCGCTTACGGTTAAACGGTTGAGAATATATTTACCTTTTCGTGACCCTTGGCT
>JAJZJZ010000006.1 GCA_021809755.1 Thermoplasmata archaeon | reverse complement strand
AGGCATATTCTTGCACTATGAATTGCCTTTGATAATTAGAACTTTTATATTTAGTTGGGCATTATTAATAGGATACCTGATGTACCCAAACCCGTTGAAGCGGGTCCGGAGGGAAGCGCCCTTTATTATCCGATTTTTAAGATTTTCAGTTTTCACTCATGATCCAACATCATTCTCGAATGTCAAGGAGGTGAATCCATGCTTAGCTTAGAGCTTGACCTTGAGAACCAGGAACCAATTTTCAAAGAGGGAGAATTACACGGATTAAGCCATAAAACAGTTCTGAAACTCATAGGGAGATTTGAAATTGAATATCTTAGATCACCTGTAAATTTTTTAGATCTGCTGGAGGTGGTAGAATGAATTACCGGGCAAACCTCATCAACTCCCTCGAACTGATTCTGTATAGAGACAGGTCAAGGAATATACTTTCGAGCGGCGATGAGGATATTCTTCAAATATTCTCAGGAGACGTCAAATCAGCAATTCTAGCACTTCAAGAATTTGTAAAAAAACACCAGTATAAAACAACTATCATAAACGACACGCATGGAGTATTTGAAATCAAGGTCTTTGCCCTGTATGAAGTCCCTGCTGAAAGGATCCTGAAGGAGAAATATGTTGAGTAAAGGAACAGGAGGTATGGAAAATGGTAGAGACGAAACAACCATCTATAATCGCATCCAAACTCAGAACGGCTCTTAGGCTCGAAATAACCACTAAGACGATAAGAAGGGAGAGCATGGTTACAATCGTAGAGGCCTCTAAGGAAATCAAGAAATTACGTGCTGAAACTGAGGAAATCAAAAAAACAGGTGATATTGATCGCCTGATAGATGCAAAGATCAACCTGAACACCCTTCAAAAAGATCTTACTCAGGTTATTTTCCAGAGATTGGGTAAGATTGTTGACATGAGCAGATATCCGCTTTCCTTCATGGAAAGAGATAAATTTCTCAAAGATCTGCTTCCCATAGAAGAACAGATTTTCTGGGAATCTAAAGAGAAAATGAACTCTTGGAATTTAGTATTATTAAATTATTTGAGTGATGAAACTACGGCGGAGGCTGAAAACAATGGGTTCTAAGGAATTTCGTATTACTAAATTATTTTGGATCGGCTCTCAGAGAGTCGGTATATTACTAAGTTTGTCAGAATTAATTATATATATAATATATTTAATTAATTATTACTTTACTAACTTACTTATACTTACTTCTAGAAAAATAACAAAAACAAAAAAAGGAGGTATACCGGCATGAGTGGACCAGGTAGACCTCAGTTGCATCCGGAAGAAATATGGGACGTTACCAGTGTTAAACTTTCACGAATAAACAAACAGTTTGTCAAAGCCAATGAATTGAACCTGACGGAATTCATCAATAAGGCAATAGAGAGTGTTAGAGGCTCTGAAGATTATGAAATAAAAGACTTGGAAAAGAAGATTCTGAAACTTGAATCTGAATTATCAATATACAAAGAAAAACTCCAACAGGTTCTAATCAGGAAGGAAGAACAGGAAGAGATCAGGAAATCATTGGATATACAGGAGAAGTATCAAGCATACTATCTATTCAAATTATACAAGGGAGGAAAGATAGAGGTAAAGAAACCTCCGTTTGATTACATTGACATAATTTCCAAAGATCCCTTGATAACAAATTTATTTTCTATTCAAAGCAGACTTCTGGTTCAAAAATCAGAAGGAAAGATACCTAAGAACGTTGAAAGGGTAATCAGGAATGCAAGAGGAGAGAAGAGCGGTGACGGTTATTATATCCCGGAACCAAAAGCTGTAATAACAGGACCATGGATTGAGCATTTAGATTTTGATAAGCAAATGCTAATCGAGGATATCAAGGAGAATAAAGTGAGTAGCGCTTCAACAGTAGAGGATTTTCTGAAATATAAACCAAGAATAACTAATGCAATAATTGCTGGCGCAATACGGAAGGAATATGGAACTACAATTGTTATCTCGAATGGGGGAATTTTGAGATAAATGGGAGGTTATTCTACCAAGGATCAGAAATGACCTATGGAATAGATGAAGGAGTGGAATGAAAACGGTAAAAATATACGTACAAAAGGACTTCAAAAAACTTCAAATATTATCTTTAAAAGGTTCAATAATGGTCGTGTAAAGTCAAATTCCAATTATAGAAGTTGAGAGCTGATATAACAAATAATAATAAAGGAAGAAAACAAATAAAATGTAATGTTATACATGTTGAATGTTCTTGTAACAATGATGGCCATAATTGAACTTAATAAAGATGAAAAATGAATGCCCCGAGGAATAGTGATTTACTTCTCCGTTGCAAGTGAGATGTAATTGCCTTCAGCAAAATTTAGACGGATAATTCGAAGACTGATAAGTAATAATAAACGAGACCTCACCAAGCTTGAGATGAAAGTCTTGAAGCAATCATAAGTCATTTGGTCATGAAAAAATGGATGTTGAAAGAATGCTTGCAACTAATTTGTTTAAATAGATTAGAAAGAACATTAATACATTGATTGTGATTTAGAATTTTTCGGTTGAGATGGTGAGTTTTTGTAAGTCTTGAATAGAATCATAGCGTCAACTTCCTTAGGCTCAAACTATCTTTTTTATATAAATTGTACCATCTTTTTCATAAAAACCGAGAAAATCTCCTTCTCCTATCAACAATCTCTCGGCAATTCTTTTTGGAAGAGTAATTCTAAGCGAAGTTCCTTTTTTAGAAGTTCTAGTAATGTCCAAAAGGTCATTTTTATCGTTCATATAACATAGGCAATAACTTTTCTCTCTTAACATTTTGCAAGTATAAGGTAAAAAGAGAACCTTGATCATATTATGAACAATGCAAGATGGTTAATCAACGAGATCTCCGGGAAACTTTAAGGCCTTACAATGCTAGGGAACATTAATAACAAAAGACCATCAGGAAAGAAGCCAGATGCAAGAAGAAAAGCGGTGAGCCAGAAGTATAAGACGTACAGCGGGGTTATCAAAAACACAGGTGCAAGGAATATTTCAGGGAGAGTGTATCTGAAGGAGGATCATTCCATACAGAAACAGAGCATTTGGGGTCTTGTTGTCGTTATTCTCGTTCTTGGGCTTGCATCTGCATTGATACCTTTCGCAACTGGATATATTGACCTGAACAAATTGTCCTTGAAGGCTGCAGGAATGGAATCGTATTATGTTGGATTCAGCGTTCTCGGTTTGACAGTAATAGGGTTCGCTCTTGAGGAAATCTACCGAGAAAGAAAAAGTTAATAGCGCCAAATTATTATTGTAATCGGAGTAATATGAAGCAGGAGAACATCATAAGAGATATTGATTCTTATTGGCCTTATGCAGTCTTGGTCATTGGCATAATCATTACAGTGTTATCCCTGTGGGCTGCTTTCCATATTACCTGAAGAAAGCTTTATCAAAAGCGTTTTTTCTTTTATAAGCCATTTTGTTGCTGAATTTGGGTACTAAGCAAAAGAAGAAGGAGATTATAAATAATCACAATACATGGTAATATCATGGCAGGTTCAAGTAGCAACAATAGAAATCTGAAATATGATATCGAGGAAGGAATTGCATTAGCCATGGTTGCTATCTCCGTTACCGGACTAGTACTAATAGCTCTATTTCATCCATAATATTACGCAATAACTTTAAAATTTTTTATTCAGATATTGCAGTGGTAAAAATTAATACGCCCTTTGCTCATGCTTTCATGTGTCAAAGAAAGGTAGCAGTAAAACACCTCCACCGGCACCAGCAAACCCGTTATACCCAAGTACCACCGGGCAACCCTCAGGAAAGGGGCGCGGGAATAAACCTAAAAACTAAGTAGAATCTACAAATTCTACTTATTTATTTTTATTCAGAACAAATTTATAAAAGATTTAAGAGGCACTTCAGAACGTGTAGGTCAATTATATCTACCAAAGTTTTGTCATCACATCAATTATGCCCATATTTTCAGAGAGTGCCATTTTTTATTATTATACCATGCTACCATCATACCATGTTCTTTCTTGATAGCCAACCATGACAAAAGAAGAGCTTTGACATTTTAGAAGCTTTTTATTTTGCATGTTTAGCTTTTGGCATATTCCTATATCCTGCTTGGAATAGGGATCGCATAATTTTTGAGAGATACGTTATTATCTATCACTCATTTTAAAAGGATTTAAGGCATATCTCGAAGACCTATAATAGTATTACATTACCGAAGTTTGTGGGAATTTTACATTCGCAGACCATGAAAGAAGATTTTGTAAATTTTACGATTCGTAATTTTTGCTTAAATTTTTAATGAAATACAAAAATGGTTGCTTTAAAGTGTATCTTCACAAATCATCCTAAAATCCCCGCATTTTTCATAATTTTTGCATAAGTGTCAGTGACAATTGGAGATATTGGCAAATTCAGATTTACACGAAACATGGAAAACAATTCGGTAGCTGCAACAGTTTCCTCCGCAATAATCACTGGGAAGACCACTGACCTTCCTGGAAATGTGGCTAATGGCCGAATCATTTGATATGTATAATCTTCAGTTATTTTTTTTGTTTTTTTGTCTCGCAATTCCTTTCCTGATTTTATTGGAATGCAAATCATCTTCCGTTTATTCTTATCAAGTTCTATTTCTACATTGAAATCAGAAATTTCACCTGGAGCATTGCTCTTCCTAAGTTCTTCAATCAAGCGGGCCCTCTCACCCTCCATTACCATTGGATGTTTTATAAAGAAACTATACAAATGTCGTCTTATTTCTTTGTCTCCTATTGATCTTATATTAGATATATCTAATTCAGTTAGATCACATGATGAATTACCAGAATTTTCCCAAACTAGGTGGTATATAGAACTCATATTTTCTTCAATAAAATATGGGATTGATCCTAATGATCCTTCCATTGAAAGGAGTTTTCCCCAAGCATATATAACCCAAAATAAGTGAGACTCTTTATATTTATTCATTTTTTCGAAAATATCTTTTGTGATTTTATCTCCTATCTTTAATTTATAAATTAACGCAAAGGCAAGGGCTTTATCTCCTAAATCATTGAGGGGCGGTTCTTTAATACCAACCTTCAGATTGTGAATATTTTTCATCTGAAAAGCAAAAGACATCAAACCTTTGTTAGTGTCGGCAGCGGTTTTAAGCGAAGATGAGTTCTTTTCAATAAATGACTTAAAATTTAGAAATTCAGAGTTAATTGATCCGCCATCTTCATTTCTGATCTCAGAAACGAAGTCCAAGAGGTTGAGTACCATAAACCAAAAAAGTACTCCTTTTTCAGTGCTCTCATCTTTCATTATATCATTTAATGTAATAATTAGTTTAGGAATTTCTTTTATCATAGTTTTAAATAAACTAAGACTTACAGATTGTGATCCTAGTTTTACTATTGCTTTATCTACAACGATCTGAGGAATTGCCTTAGAAAAATAACCATCAGGATCTTTATGCCAATCTCTATTTAGATAATAGAAAACTAGTGCCGTAGAATAAAATTTTTCATCCAACTTGCTCCAAATGACATCAAGCCACGATTTCAAATTTTCCTCATCCGGCTTATTTAAACATGCAGAACTCATGAATGTATCAATGAAGAGACCTAATTCTGCCAAGGTTTGGTATTCTCCTATCCTAAGAGAATATCTAGACTTTAAAATATCTCCAACCTTTGAAAACATATTTTTAAAAGTCTTGTAACGTTCTAGGTCATCCATCTCTACAGCACCTTTAACTCAATGCTATCACATTCTATACTTTCTACTAGTGGAGAGTTGCTGTTCTTAAATTTCTCAAATTCCTTTAATGTAAAAAGGAATAAATCAAATTTTAATTCTTTCGGAAGGTTAAACATTTTTTTACGATCCTGCCTCAGTATATCTTCAAATTCATTAGAAACTATTAATAAGTCAATATCATTTCCTGCGAGTCCCTTCTTCACTGTAGAACCAAATATCATAACCTTAATTGGTTTGACCACTTTAACGGATTCTGTAATTTGAGAAAGTATATAACCAGAGATTGATGCCATTGATGTCCCCATATTGGGGCTACAATCTTCAATTCTTTTCTTATCTTCACTTCGTTTCAAATGATGCATTTTATGTCCCTACTATATGAGCGATATAAAATAATAAACTATTGGTAATTAAATAGTCTTCATTAATCAGATCACGATTTAGAAAGTACCATTGAGAGATGCTAAAAATTTAACTAAAGACTCGCTCCCCGTGACTAGTACGAAGATTCAACCACTTTAAGCATGTCAATATACACATATTGTCATGTTATCAATTCACTTTCTTTCATTGCTTTATATACTCACACTAACTTTATGACAGAGATCTCTCAGGACACTATTAACAAACATATTTAAAGACTTACATAATGTCATGTTATGCCTTTGCCTGTTCCGAAGAGTATGATGATCCAGTCATCGGGAAGATCTCTCTCAATAGATTTTTTTTCGGATGAGGAAGTTCAGAAGATCTTCCTTGAGATCTCTGATAAGATCATAGCAGATAAGCGAAGATCGGAAAAACATAAGAGATATTTTCTCCTGATGCAGTTCTTATACAGAACAGGTGCAAGGATCGATGAGGTTTTGATAATAAAACCGGCAGATATCAACCTGGGAACAAATTCAATCAGAATGAAGACACTCAAACAAGGGAAGGATAAGAAAACCGGAATACAAAGGGAGAAGTATCGAATCATACCTTTGCATTCAGAGCTGAGGGATGCATATATGCAATATCTCCTGGACATGAACATATCAACAAAATCTGAGGATCCTTTATTTCCGATGACAAGACAGGTTGTCGATCTATACATGAAGAAATTGCAGGAAAGCTTAGGATTCAGGATACATGCTCATAAATTTAGGCATACATTTGCAGTTAAGGCCATAATGGATAATGTTCCTTTGAATGTATTACAGCAGTGGCTGGGGCATTCCTCTGTTTTTACAACATCAATATATACTCAAATAACGGGGATGGATACTTCTGAGTTTATGGGGAGGGTGAGATGAATGAACAAAGACTATTCAAAAGGTTATGTTTTTGGTAGGAGATAATTTATAATGGGGGGCTCTTAGAATGGGGGAATTGAAATATCATATGGTCAGATCAGATGATACTTTCTTAAGCTCTGAAATAAAAATAACGATGGAAATAGGAGCTTTCACGAAGTACATAAGAGATAATGGCATAGAAAATGTATTCGTAAGTAAATTCTCCGGGGAATTTGTAAAATTAAAAGATAAAAGTCCAAGCTTTAATGACTCAATAATATTCTTCACGTTTGATTGTAATAAAATTATGATGCTGTGGACTGATTCATTGGGATTCTCATCAATTGAAGATTATGAGGAGAGCATAAAAAATCAGATATTCACCATGATAATATACTTCAAGCAGCAATATCCTGATTTAGAACAATGGCAGGACTCCATTGGAACCATATATGAACATCTAAGGTTAGTTGGGTACAAAGAATCTGATGATGTGAAAGATTCAGTTGAATTTTTTCAAGGTTACCTATTTAGTTATCTGGAATATAAAAAAGTTAGAGATTATGGTAAAGATCACTGCTTTAACAATATTACAGAAATGATTAATTCTCAAAGGGGGGGCTTCGAGAATTGTGAAGATTATAATGAAGCAGAGTACCTAAAAGCTCCCAATATACAGACGTTACGCTCTATGAGATTGACTATGGAAATTGAACATAATTTTCATTTTGTAGACTATACATCTTCATTGCTGTTTGCAGTGATGCTTAAAATTAGAAGGAGACTTAAAGACCCAGAGAAAGGAGAATTAAAATCAAAATTATTGGACATACGAAGGGAACTGTTTATGCACATGCCAAGGAACCAATATAAGGGTTTCAGGAACATTGAAACGGACCAAGACCTCGAGAACATACTTGAAAGTGAATTTGGTTTCTCGACAATTGGCTCATATTCCAAGCAATATAAAGAATTTAATTTCTTTTTGTTTAAAATTTACATAGATGGAAGCAACATAATACATAACGGCCAAAGAGAGGGAGGTAAGACTGCCAACTTAAAATACCCTAAGATAAGCTATTTGGAAGATTGCATTCGCTGCCTTGGGGAAGAGGAAATAAAAGTAACGGGAGTTTATTTGGATTATTCCAAGAATGAATCACTGAAGTATACTTATCCTGAACAATTTCAAGAATATCAGAACTTGAAAAGAAGCCTTAAGAATAAAAAAGTAAGAGTAACAGAAACAGTAGACGGAGAAACTGCAGATGATAGGCTAATATCAAAGCTAAAAGATGATGAAACATGTTATGTTATATCAAACGATACATACCGTGATTATGATCTCTCAAAATCTGACAAAAGAAGGGTGATAAACTTTGAAAGGAGTGAGGGGGGAAAGTATAGGTTTTTTGCGCGAAATGATAAAAAAGAGGAGATAGAGCTAAAAAAGTTATTTGAAGTGAACGAAGATAAATTTGATAAATACGAAAGAGTCACAAGTTTGAAAAGTATTGGCACTTGGCCCTACCCTGATAAGTGTGACTATTTTGAGATCTTAACCTTCTTAGGCGAGCAATTTAAAGCTTAGCAATTGAAATAAATTAGTTCTCTCTTTAAGCTTACTATGAGAATTTTGCAAAACATTTTTCAGTAGTTTTATGTCTTAGGCTCAGAAATTCACGAATTTTTGTTTCCAATTTCATAGATTTTTCCTTGTTCAGCGTCCTATTTTCGAATATGTTGATACTTGGTGTGGGATAGATTCTCACATTATATTTTACCTTCCTTTATTATATCTGACCCATCGATTGGTACCATTTACATATCTCCCCTGAATATGGAAGTAAAAAATCAACTAAAATATGACAATGTCTCATTACGCAAAGTTTAAGCAAGTGTACTTCATGGAATTTAAAATATGTCAGATCCTGAATCAATTGAATTTGAAGAAACAGTTCGTAGCTTTTTGAAAACGTATGGTTTTATAGATATAGGTGGAGGCAGTAAATTTAAGATTGGTGGTATACAAGTTGATGCTTGTGGTGGAGTAGATGATTATCTTGTTATAATAGATGCAACGACTACTAAGGCGAACGTATTAAAAAAGATTATCGAGCTAAGAGGAAAACTTTCTCAGTTTAAATCATTTGATGTACAAGATGAAGGAGTTATAAGGGATGAATATAAGAAGTATAGGCAAATTATACTCGTAATAGCAACAAAATCACTTTTGGAAGAAAATTATCATGAAAAAGGCAGTTCCGTGGAGCCAGTTGTGCACCTTTGGGACAAACAATTCTTCGAATATTACAATGAGTTAAATCGACTTATTAAATCCTATTCCAAGTTTCAACTGTTCGGAGAATTAAAGATAGGTTATGACAAATTACAAACAACAAACTTTGCGGCAATGAGAATACCATCTCAAAATTTTAGCAACATCTACTCGTTTGTAGCCTCACCTAAAGATCTTCTGGAACTTTGCTACGTGGCGAGAAGAGAATCTGGGGATGAAAAATATTATCAAAGACTAATTAACAAACATAAACTTACAAATATAGCATCTTATATTAGAGGGGGTAAATCATTTGCGAATAATATTATCGTTGCAATACCTAAAGAAATTTCCCAAAACGTGTCTTTCAAAAGTATTTATGACAAAGATGGGCTTGAGTTTGGCGAACTCACTATTCCCAAGACTTATAGAAGCCTATGGATAATAGACGGACAACACAGACTGTACGGTTACACAAATTTAAAGGGAGAGTTGTCTAAAAAAGATCTCCTTCAAATTTCTGCAATTGAGAATGTAAGTATAGAAGAACAAAGAGAGCTATTTATAAAAATTAATAAAGAGCAAAGCCCGGTTCAGATGGATCTGCTTTGGGATATATACTCTATAGCAGAACCGGGAAACGAGAAAACAGGTGTTTTGTCTAGAGTTGCAAAGCAACTTGATACTCTACCACAATTTCAAAATAAAATATATTACCCTCTTAGATCTGCTAAAAAGACAAGGGAACAAATATCTATATCGAAGATTTGCAGTGCAATCTTTGATGCAAGATTGATTAAAGGAACCGTTAAGGGTAACAAAAAGAATCCACTACATGACCATGATCTTGACAAGAGGATCAAGAAAGTTGCCAAAGGCATTAATGGTTTTTATGAAATATTAGAAAATGCCTTGTGTGAGGACAATAGGTCCGAAGCATTCTACAGTAGGGTGTGTTTGAATGGTGCTGGGGTTCACATTATGTTAAACCTTTACAGCACAATACTCTCAGTACAGAATCAGTCTAATCTATCTGTTGATGATGTATTTAAGGGATATGTTTCTCTGTTGCACGAACTTGTATTAGAAAATTATTTTGAAAAAAAACAAATTGATTCATTTCTAAGGTCAGCCAATAGCAAAGCCGGTAAACTCGAGCACACAGATTCTCTTTGCGAGGGTATAAACCTCAAAATAAGTGCTAAAGGACTTGCTCTAGAAAAGCTTCCGGTTAGTCGAAAAGGAGAGGAAAATCGAGTATTGGCAATTGAAAAAAACCTTAGAGCTGTTATTAATGATACAATGCAAGCTGTGGACATTGAGTGGGAAAAAACTAGAACGCCATCTGGTCTTTACAGCATTTTGAAACAGCGTGCAAAGGGGGACAGTATTCCACTATCAGAATTTCTCACCCTTGGTGAGAGTATAGATATAGTGCTGAGAAGCGATAATCTTCCCCTGTTCGAGGAAAGGATCAAACGCTCGTTTTTTAGACAGGAACTATTTAAGGCGGAAACTGACATTTTAAAAGAGTATAGGAATGTTGTGGTAGGACATGATAGAATGATGACAAAGGATAAAGAGAATCAGTTTTCTATTTTAATTCCAAAAATAATAGAGCGAATGGCCGAGTTTTTGAAATAAGTTAAAACTTATTCTTCTTCATCACGACGATATGTTCGTTTAACATTGTTTTGCTGGTTTCTCCAGCAACATTTGTAGGACTATTTTTAGATGGCATTCTTTTGTTTGGAATTTCTCGAAGGTGTGTGGTTATGTACTCAAATCCATTGTATTCAAAAAAGTCCTTGATAGCCGTAGATGTTGGAAGCAAAAATGAATTAACTGTTCTGTTACCTACCACATAGCATGCAAAGCCATTCTCATCTACTATCTTTGATACTTTGTTTATTGAAGAGAGCAAATCAGAATAAAATGCGGCAACCTCAAGGGCTCTATTTGGATTTTTCTCATACAAAATTCCTATCACTGAATTTAAGATTTCAGAAGGAAGTGTTGGAAGAATTTTGAGCCGTTTGCCTCCCATTAATTTGCTGTCTATATTTTCTCCATTAGTTAGAGAGAGCCATTCGGATGAAAGCCTGGAATATTGACCATATGCAACAGTGGTATGTGAATCTCCATAAGGTGGCGAAGTAACAACAATGTCAATTGAATTTTCAGGGATTTCTTTACATGGTATTTCTGTAGTTGAATTTAGTCCCATTATTGTTGCTTTGGGTTTTCTTTCTAATTTGGATATCATTTCGTTGAATTGTATGTAACCTTTCCAATTACGCTGAAGTTTGGATAACATAATTCTGTAAGGATCTGGGGAGTATGCTTTAAGTTTGTCAGGCGCATACCTGAAGAGCTTAAACTCTCCTTTTCTCGTGTTTGAACTTTCCCTTACGGTTTCACTAAATGCAATTTTGAAGAATCTTTGTATATGTACATCTTGAATTTCATCAATATAAAATCTAATTCTCCCGAGAGGTTGAAGAACTTCCTTTTTGAACCATGTGTCCACATTCCTAATTAAGGGAAGGTTCATTTTTCTATTTGTATTGTAAATAACGTTTTGAAAATTTGAGATTTCTTTGGATATATCGTCATTACTCATTGAATAGTCTGTTTTCGCCTCAGCAATAAGTCTTGCCAGTGGATTTATATCTGTGCCAAATACATCTAATCCTTCTACAATTCCTTCTACTAGAGATGAGCCTGTGCCACAGTAAGGGTCATAAAGTGTCTTGGCGTTATTTCCATATGTTCTGATTAACTTTCTTGCTACTTGTGGTATCATTCTGGCAGGGTAGTCATGGTATACATGGGTGTATTCCCTCGTAGACGAGCCATTGAAAGTCCAATCATCCATTTCATATGAGATTATACAATCACCTCTATCTTCTTAAATAGCTCAGGAAGATCTTTTTCACGTACCCTAAACCCAGTGCCATGATTCCTGGCGTGTGTTTTAGCGTCATGCAATCTTAAATCTATCAATATGACCTCTTTATTGATTTGCTCCTTAATAATAGATTCGGAAGTATCTGTGAGAAGCTTAGCGGTGTAGAAATGGAACCACTCTTCATCTCCTCTGTATTCTGTCTGTGCATAGGCCAATATCAAGGCTGGGATCTTTCTTTTAAATTGTTCTTCTAAGTCTCTGAATTTCCATTTTACTAATGTATTACCATCTAAATGCCTGACCGAAACGGAGTCATCATCCGTGATTAGGAACAGTCCAGCACTATTTGGTCTAAAAGACATGGTAAAGTATAGGCCCAAACGCCCAGTGTCATCCTTAGTACCATATTTCCTAACAGCCTTTAATGGATCCATGATCCAAGCCCATCTGTTAAATGTAAACAACGTAATCAGATTACTTACATCATCTCTATGTGCTTTAAGTTCAATTTCTCCTAAATCTGGGAGATAAAGGTTATTTTCAGAAATTCCAAGATTGGTCTCAAGGGTTTTGCCAATTCCCGTTGGCCCTCTCCGCAAAGATTTAATGTAACCCTTATTCTTTAGGGCACTAAATTTTGCAATGAATTCATCAATCTCCATATATATTCTGATTTACCTTTACAGCAATCAACAAATAAATTTGCCGATTTCCCATTTCAGTCTTGACCTAATAGGAGTGGAATAACCAATCGATGGCAACGTCTAATTCCCTGAATGCATAAGCAAGGCTTTTTAGAATGTCGTCAACGGCTGAGAGGAACCCTATGGCGTTTTCGCTGAGTGACTTTGCTTCGCCTATAGCATTCTTGCCTGGCAGAACCCAATATTTCGCAGTAAATTCAGACACTTCATCTGCTTTTGACATCTGTTTGGTTGCGCTGGTATAATCTATCCAATAAGTTCTTTGACTTACAATTTCCCAGAGCATGGAGAACAGATAAGGTTCTGTGCTGGCAACTTCAACAAAACTTTCATACAAAGACGCGCCAGCAACCCTCTGCACAATGTCCAGATTATCGACAACCTCGTCCAGAATCTCTGTAAATTTATCGGGATTTTTTGAGATAAGCGAATTGGCATAGTCATCGAATTTCGTCGAAAACACCGAAACCCCTACTCTTTTCTTCAAAAGTGTCGACTTGAGCAAGTACAAATTTAGCTTGCCTTCTTTTGGGAATTCGAGGGGTGCCCTGACATTCCTTTCTTCCCATACTATTGTCATGGCCCTCGAATATTCTTGCACCAATGGGTGGAGTTCGAAAATTGACTGCAGATAGCTTATAGATTCTCCTTTGATGAGAAAATCGTGCAGCTCCTTTTCTTTAAGGAACTTTATATCATTGCTAAGCCTTTTTTCTTCAACGGAAAATGGCCCAGTTGAAGGCTTAGAATATGCATAGACCAGACTTGCTTCTTTTCTCCTTTCCCACAGTCTCCGAAGCTGATCGATGTCTCCCTTGGCCGGCTTGTCCTTTATTGCAACCAGTATCATCTCAGAATTTCGGCTTACCACCAAATCTGCTCCATTCTCAGACCTTGGATCCGTCCTATGCATATTCTTTACATGCCATCCCATGTTTTCATAAGCTTCGGTAAGAAAATCCTGCAGTTTAATCTCACCCAGACTTAGAATGGATTCTTTCCAGTATTGCCTTGGCATACGTGACAATATTCAAGAAGAATATAAACCCCGACATACATGCAGTTCATGCAATGGGAATAATCAAAAGACACTATCCTATCAAGCTTTACCACTGGCCAATAGGAAAAACCAAAGAAAGCGATATGATGTTAAAATGGGAATCGGGATTGAATCAGCCTCTTGTGGTGTTTCACCCGTTTCTGAGTTTCGATCCAATAAGCACTCACGACCGGCAGGAGCGTATGCTTATCAGGGATGAGTCTGAGATAGAATGGAATTCGAGGTGGCTACACCAAATGATAGAGTCTGTATACATCCCAAATTCTGAATATGTTATCCCAATAGTTCATGAAGAGATCAAGGCTGCATTTAACTTTTTTTCCGGTTTAGATCGGTTGCTCGCTGGAATAGAGCGCAACTGTAAGACTCCAAAGGACGAGCGGCTCTGGGAAGATACGGGATACTGGACTGCAAGAAGTGGCAGGTTTGGATACATGGGAATAAGTGAAGACGGTGCCAAACAGATTTGGGAGAAAAGCAATGAGCTAACTATGTCATACATTGCATCAAGCTCAAGCATTCTAATAGAATTTCGACTTGACAAGAATGAGAAAGATACTTGTATTCTTAACGTGTACTACAGCAATAGGTCTATAGTCTTTCCAGATTTAATTGATGGGTTACATAGGGCTCTGGATGACTTGGCTCCATGGAAGGTAGTGAAGAAAGAAATGAAAGAACACGATGAAATTTTTAACATTGAAAACAAAGAAATGGGCACCATGCAATTGGAAAAAATTTCCGTTTTCCCAATTCACCCGGTTAGAGTAATATCATCTGTTGAGGACCCTGCTCCAGCATCTGATTGGCTGTATGCCGTTTTAGTGAAAAATACATTTTTTAAAATCGCGAAACAAATTAAGCCCGAAGGCTATGCTATTGTAACACGAGGAGTGGAATGGTTGAGGGGTGATTTCAGCCCCGGAAAGTTGTATGGAATTAGATTTTCCCAAGTTATGAAGTTAGGATTCTGCTATTTAGCAAACGTGTCAATCTACGAAGAAAAAAGGCTATAGCCCATCTTTTATAAGTGGTATATGAGTAAAAATGCGATAGTTACACCGTTGATTTTTATTTATATATCTGTTATCAATAACTTGCAGATGGATGAAAAGAAGACTCATTATAAGACCGTCCAGCTTCCCATTGAAGCCTTAACAATGCTTGATAAGATTATAGAAGCACAACCGGAATTTGCATATCGAAGTCATGCTGAATTGGTTATGGATCTTATACGAAGAAGATATGAAGAAATAAAAAAATATTGACCACTTGGCAGCCTTAACTTATTTATTCAATTCAGGTCGGATATTTGTTACTCCAGTAACACACATTTAATTTTTAGCAGTAAAACTATGTATGTGTTATTGTTACAATACTTATACTGTATTTAACCCACATTCTTCTTACTTTACATTGTTACAGAGTTGGTATGGAGACGGTGTTTTAAGGGCTTTATTAACACACATAATAATATTGTTACTATGGTAACAAATATTAATATATGTGCTATGAACAGGCTTTGCACTTAAAAGCCATTTTTAGATAGAATTCAGGTGCAAGTGAATTATTTTAGGTGCAAGATTGACTTTAGGTGCAAAGCCTTTCAGAGGCGGTGTCGTTTATATTTATTCACAATAAATTGACTATGTTAAATAACTGACCTTCAACACTCTACTTTAGAGAAAGTGCATCGTATGGTACGTAAGTATTATTAGCGCAGTAACTCTCAGCTTCCACATGTTCTTAAAGACCAACATTTTAGGCCCCAATAAATTTATATTGGAATTCACTCATAATATTTATATAATTTACAGGCTAAGCATTATGGGGGATAATTAGACTATGGATACAACTATCAACCCACCTAATCCGTTAGATGATACAAAAAGTATAAGATACAGTGTACTACTAAATTCTAAAGAATACAAAGGCGAACTTAGAAAATTAGGGGAAGAAATTAAAAAAAGTTGTAGTAAAGCTGAAAATGAAGCAACTGTATCAAGCATATTTGAGAACAAAATTTACTACTTTATAAGGTCATTCATGGGTAAGGAAATTGAGTTTCAGAAGGAAGTTACTCTAGGAAAATATGTTATGCACATATTTAATAATAAGAGAATGGACGTTATAACTAATAATTTGATTATAGAATATAAGCACTCGTCTAAACTTAAACATGAGAAGGACATACAAGATGCAGATGAGCAGATAAGAGATTACCTCACCACTCAAAAAGACGCCGGGAACTTCTTTGAGGGAATCTTGACCGACGGGATAAAGGTTAAATTCTTCTACATTAAGAATGACGCAGTAATTAATGGTAGTTTTATTGATATTAATATAAACTCATTAGACCGGCTGGTAAAGAACCTGTTATTCTTTGACAGAAAGAAGCTTGCGGGAAGTAACATAGCCAACGATTTCAAGATAAATTCTCAGAATATTATTTCAAAAAGATTTGCGATCAACCTATTCAATTCAATAAAGAGTGAAAAAATTGCTGAAAAGACCAACATGCTCTTCAATGAATGGCGTGACCTCTTTCATCTTTCAGAGGCTGACAATGGAAAAAACCAGGACATCGACAAAAGAAGGGAGGCGCTAAGCGCCATCTTTAACTGTGCTATAGAGAGCAATGATCTTGAGTACAAGGCTTTGTTTTGCCTTCAGACTACATACGCCATAATTGTTAAACTTACGGCCCTAAAACTGCTTAACCAGATGGCCCTTGAAGGAAAGGATGAAAGTTTGGATAGATTAGTTAGTGCAGATTCCAACAATGTTAAAAGATTTTTACAACAGCTTGAAGACGGTTATATTTTCAAGAATATGGGCATAAGAAATCTGCTTGAGGGTGATTTTTTTGCGTGGTATTGTGATGACAATCAATGGAATAACCAGACTCATAATCTTGTTAAAGAAATAGTGGATGTATTAAACTCTTATGAAGACCTTAAATTTACAGAAAATTATGAGGCGCAAGATCTGTTTAAAGACCTATACATAGGTATGATTCCTAAGGCGATAAGACACAGTCTGGGAGAATATTTTACGCCTACTTGGTTAGCTGATAGCGTTGTTGTTAATAGCGTCTCTTCGTTAAATAATAAACAATGGAGAGGAATCGACCCCTGTTGTGGGTCAGGTATATTTTTACTGCAGTTGATAAATCGAATAATAAATAATAGGGACATCGACTTATTAAGTAATCAAGAAAGGAAGAATATTCTTCATGAAATATTGCACAGGGTACAGGGCATAGACCTTAACCCTTTGTCTGTCCTCACGGCTAGAGTTAATTATTTTATTTCAATTTCAAAATTAATTTATGAAAATGACCAGATAGAAATTCCAATTTACTTGGGAGATTCGGCCAACTTACCGGAAACAACAGAGTTAGATGGAATTATTTGCTACAAGTACAGAATTAATACTCAAAAGAAAGCAATATATGTAGAGCTTCCTAAGTCTTTTGTAAACGACAAGAGTTTCTCTGAAACAATGTTCAAATTGCAAACTTTCGTGAAGGCCGAAAAGCCGAAAGAAATTGAAACAAGAATATTAAATTCAGTAGAACCAACCGAAAGAAAAAATAAGGTAGTAGCAAGGATCAAAAGTCTCTCTGAAGACCTTGTTACTTTGCAACGCAATGAGTGGGATGGTATTTGGGTTAGAATAATGTATAACTTCCTTTCTACGGCTAAACTTGGAAAATTCGATCTCATAATTGGTAATCCACCATGGGTCAAATGGGAATTTCTACCCCAGTCGTATGCTGAGAGAATTAAGAAGCTTTGTGTTGACAAACATCTCTTCTCAGGTGATCATAGAACCGGTGGAATTAGTTTAAACATTTGTGCTTTGATATCCAATACAGCAGCTACTGAATGGCTTACTAAGGATGGGATTCTTGCATTCTTAATGCCTAAGACTCTTATGACTCAACAATCTTACGAAGGTTTCAGAAATTTCTATATTAACACACAGATGACTGAGCGTATATATCTCCAGAAGATTGATGATTGGAGTTCTATAGGTAACCCTTTTGTTACCGCATCTGAGAAATTTTTAACTTATTTCTTTGGGTACCATCACATTGATTATTCTAAAGGAGTTCCAGTTACTAAGTATATTAAAAACAAAAATGTTACCATGAAAGAAATTAATCTTAAAAAAGATTTTGAGGCTGTCCTGCCTGACTTGGCTTCACAGAGTGGAATGGCGAGACAACTAAGTGGGAATAGGACTGGATTTACCATTTCTAACGTTGATTCAAAATATGACTTTTCAGAAATAATTGGTGAATGCGCTTACAAAGCAAGAAGTGGGGCAGAGTTTACCCCGGGGGAAGTATACTTTATCAAATCGCTTGAGGAATCAACTAGTGCTAATAGTCATGTATTTAAGAATGAGTCCCTCGCTACTGCAAAATATAAGGTTGTTAAGAAAGATAGAATGGAGCTTGAGACACAATATATTTACCCGCTAGTAAAGGGGCCGAAAATAGAGCCTTTTCACTTAAGGCAAGATGGCGACTTTGCAATTTTCCCATATAATTGGGGAGTTAAGGATACCGTCGAATTCAGTGAATTGAGTCTGAAATCTCCCAAACTGGCAGAGTATTTAATCGATTATAAGGGTATAATTAAACAACAGTCAGAAAAGAGTTTGGAATTGTCCATTGGCAATGAATTCTATGCTCTGTCAAAAATAGGTGAATATACGTTTGTGGAAAATCTGGTTGCTTTTAGAGATAATACCCGTATGTGTGCTACTGTCGTTACTCCAGTAATGACTCCTTGGGGTGAGAAAAAAATGCCAGTTTGCGCAAAACATGCTCCATACATAAGTATGACTAAGGATGGAAGAAAAATAACTCTTGATGAAGCTTATTATATCAGTGGGATTTTAAACACACAAATTGTTAAGGATTTTATAACCTCATCAGCAGATTCAAGGTCGGTGAGTATTAATTTGAATATATATCTCCCAGAATTTAGAAAAAAAGACAAGAGATTTAGAGATATTGTTGTATTGTCTAAAAAAGCTCATTCTGCCGCAAATAATGGTCAGGATCTTCTAACGATGGTAAAAAAAATAGAAATATTATATAGGTCAATCTGCCAAAACAGATCATCATGATATTATTTTAGAAACTGAACAAATAATAAAGGGAGCACATCAGCTTACATCTATTTTGATCCTATGAAGGATTTCAAATGAGTTAGTTAATTTTCATTGGAAACATAAAGAAATTTCTTATCCTTTCCCGTAGCCGCCCCACTGAATCTCTGCATTAGAAGAGCGGTTATTCGTGTACTCATGGGTATATTTTGTTGTTTCCACTTATTGTATAGCATCTTCTGAATTTCAGTTCTGCTCATATTAAGAAATGATTGAACCCATTCCATAGATTGTCTTAGTTCTTTTGTCATTTGTCTATCGGGGTTCATCTGTAGTATTACGGTTCTGTATACACTACTTATTCTCACCTAAAGCAGCCTCTTTTTCACTACGATTACAAGATTATAAAGTATGCTAATCATCAGAAGATTAGGGAAAACAATTAAAGCGTTACCGTAGAGGAGCTATTAAATGGACTAAAAAGATTCTAAAGACATTTCCTAATAACCTGGTAGTTTCCTCAAATTAGAGAGTGCTGGATTCACCTTGAGTGATTTTCATGCTGAAAGATACAGAAAACTGGAAAGATGTATGTTAATTTATCTATTTTTTCTTTTTTTTCCTGAATGATATAAGGAAAGTAATCTATATTCGGAAAGTGTCGGGCTACACTGGATAATTTTGTAGGGAAGAGGAGTTTGGCTAAACTCTGAGCAATGGTTCAATCCAATGGATGTTCTCCTTGCCATTTTTCAATAGCCTTCCTGACGGCCTCGTTAATGTATTCCTCAACTGATGCGTACGACTTGTCCTTCTTTATTATCCTATGCATCTCATCCATGAGCTCATCTGGTATCTTTACCCTGTACTCTTCAAGGTGCATGAGATTTTCTGCTACTATGCGGCCTGTAGATGTAAGCCCAATTTCCTGAATGTTTTTCCCAAAGGCTTTGGTATCTATACTAATCATTCCATCGTCGCTTAAAGCCAATAACAATTTATCCAATGAATATAGGTTCTTGACAATGCTTTGTAAGTTTGTCTTTAGGGAATTCCCCTCTTTATATAGTTTTATTAGTATTGATTTTGAGAACCTTAGATCAAGTGAATTCATAATGACATTATAATGTGTAGATGTACATTACTCTTAGCATAAGTAATATATACTTATTATACTTTACATATTGTATATGTCAAGCAAAACTAAGATTGGAATAGGTAGGGAATGTCTTACAGAGCTTTACAATGCAAAATTTGATTTTCACGTAAATACACTTGAAGAGGCTATTAGAAAACTGTTGAGTGAGCATCGTCAAAGTAAGAGGATCTAAGCATGAACAATTTATACTCGGCGACCTCTCAGGAATTATTTCCCTTTTACATGGAAGACAGGGAAGGCGTGATTCGAAGTAACCTGAAAGTTCCTTTTGCAATTGAGAGAGCCTCTCAGAAGTTGAGGGAATATATCATGGATTCACTGGCTCTTACCATTTATTTGAGAACAACCAGGAAATCAGAAATTAGACTTTTGAAAAAATTGAAGATGAGAATACTCGAAATTGTTCAAATTACTAGAGTGGGGGATAGGTTTTTATGATAGAAAAAAGAAGGTTTGTAAATTTTGCGAGTGAAATAAAAGACTACGGAATAGGCAGCTCTGAGGCTAGCTATCATGATTTTGACAGCGATTTGGAGGTAGATGAGTAATGGAACAGAATTTTGAATTGTGGGCGGAAGGAATGATCGCAATAATGGAGATCATCTATAAAAAAGTCACAGAAACAGGGAAGCGCATTGAAGAGCATACCAGACTCCCGATGGACAGAGTAACAAAGCCCCTTGGGTTATGGAATCCTGATCAGGCCAGCACAAATGAACAGTCGAGTATAACTGAGCTTATGAGGAAGTTTGGATTATTTATCGCAGTCGATATTTTGAGGACCCCAAGGAGCGTAGTTTCAAAGGAGCAGTTTTTCAAAGCATCAAAGCGGTTTGAGGCAATGGGTTATGAATACAAGAAGGGAAAATCTGTATTCGGAACTAGATGGAGGGTGGACGAGCAATGAAAGACCTTACCTCTTTAGTTAATGAATTCCAGGACTGGGCACTCTTTGATGGTAAATATTCAGTTAGCACCATTAAGAGAGATTCCAGAAAGATCAGGGAACTGTCAAATTCATTTAATATCCTTGCACCAACTCAGGAGGAAGTCCGGGAATATTTCATTGCAAAGCTAAGAGATGGAGCGAAGCGTCAGTCTCTTAATGTGACAAGGAAAGCCATTGTTAAATGGGTAAGGTTCCTGAATGAAAAACATGGAGTTGCCATTGATATTGTTCTGCCAAAATTAAAGGAACCAAGAACAGCTATAGGATGGATCCCAACAGATGCGGAAGTCAGGAATATAATTCATCAGGCAGATATACAGAGAAATAGAGAATGTGCATCAAGGGACGGTGCCATTATGAGGATTCTATTTTCTGGTGGCCTTAGAATAGGTGAAGTTGCGAGAATGGATCTGAACGACTTAAGGGAAAATGGAATCTTCGTTCATTCTGAGAAGGGGGAAGCTGAGACAATTGTAGGGCTTTCAGACGATGCTATGAATGCCATAAAGAAATATATCCAGTTCTACAGGAGACCAACGGACCCCAAGGCGCTTTTCACTTCCGAATCAGGAAGAATGGACTCCGAATACATGAGGCAACACATCTCCAGAATTGGAAAGACAGCATGCAAGGATTTTCACCCTCATTCCGCAAGACACTGGATTGCAACTGCCCTTTTGACTGGAAGAGAAGATGAAGGCATTGTACCTATTGACATTAGATTTGTGCAAACCCATCTGCGCCATGCGTCTTTAGCGAGCACTCAGGTCTATACTCACGTTGATCCTGAAATGAATGCCAAGCGGGTAAGGGAAAGGCTGAACAAATTTTTTCTTGAAGCAAGATTAAAATCGGGTCCAGTGAACCCGAACCCGTTGAAGCGGGTCCGGAGGGGTTCGAACCCCCGGCCTATGGATTAAGAGTCCATCGCTCTACCTGGCTAAGCTACGGACCCACAGCACCGCAATGACATCTCTGCATTTAATTCTTTTGAGATTTCGTCGCTGCAATGCTACATTATACGGTTCAAGCATTGGGATAATTGAGTACTTGATAAGTTATGGTCAATCTAATAAGGTAAGCCACTGCTTTTTTCAGAATATTGAGCTTTCTCATAAAGGTTTATATATATTCTTAAATTAACGTCCAAGCGAACCATACACTATTGGCTCTGCATAATGCAACCAACGTTGAAACACTATATTCTGGTGCCATTCAGCAGGTGTAACGGTTAGGTGGTAAAATATGGCGACGCCGCATCATCCGAGAAGAGGCTCTATTGGATACTATCCAAGGAAAAGAGCAAAGAAAATGCAGGGCAGCATAAGAAGCTGGCCCGAGATCGAAGGTAATCCTAAACTGCAAGCTTTTGCAGGGTACAAGGTAGGTATGACTCATATCGAGTTTACAGATTATCGTAAGAGCAGTGTAACTGCTGGAAAAAATATCGTTTCGGCGGTCACGGTTGTGGAGGTACCTCCATTGACGGTAGCAGCGATAAGACTCTACGACGAGGATGAAACAGGCCTTGTAGTGGTATATGAAAAATGGGCCGACAATTTGGAAAAAGAGGTTTATTATAGAATTACAACACCAAAGGAAAAGACAGAGAAGCCGCTTCCAGAGAGCTTTTCAGAGGTTAGAGTTACAGTTCATACAAATCCAGATAAAATAACGGGTATTCCAACAAAGATCCCAGATCTTTTTGAAGTAAGGATTGGCGGTGGAACCCTTGATGCAAGATTGAAGTTCGCAATGGAGAAACTAGGAAAACAGGTTTCATTTGAAGATTTTTCAAAACCTGGAAACTTCGTAGACGTAACAGCAGTCACAAAAGGAAAAGGTTTCACTGGTCACGTTGAAAGATTTGGTGTAAAGTTACTCCCAAGAAAAAACAGAAAGCACAGGAGAATGATCGGTACGCTGGGACCATGGCACCCTGATTGGGTTAGATTCACAGTACCACAGGCAGGTCAAATGGGATCACACCAGAGAACGGTTCCCAATATACGTGTCTTAAAGCATGGCAAGACGGACGGAACTGATGATATAAATGTTAAAGGCGGATTTGTAGGATATGGAGAGGTTCGATCAGATTACATTCTTCTTCATGGATCTATACCAGGTCCATCCAAGAGATTGGTAAAACTCAGAGATCCCTCAAGACAGAAATCCACAAATGTAGATAAGCTCAACATATCATACATTTCAAAAGAATCAAAACAGGGTGATTAAAATAAAAACTTCAATCTATACAATTAAAGGAGAATCTAAAGGGGAAATAGAACTTCCAACAATATTTGAATCAGAAATACGGGAGGATATACTTAAAAAGGCATTCAGAGCTTCCCAATTGTCTGCTAGACATCCATATGGATCATCGCCATTGGCAGGTTCAAGGCGAGTAGGTCATACAACTGGCCCAGGACAGGGTGTATCGAGAATGCCAAGAGTAAGTGGATCATCCAGAGGAGTTTTGCTTGGAAATACAGTAGGAGGAAGAAGTCCTCACTCACCAAGATCAAACAAGGTACTTTTTAAGAAAATCAACGCAAAGGAGAAAAAGATAGCTCTGTCAACAGCTATTGCAATGACTGCAAAGCAGGAATTAGTATCAGCAAGAGGACACAAGTTCGATCAGGAATTAAAATTTCCAGTAGTAGTAGAAGATAAGATCGAAAACATTTCAAAAGCCAAAGAAGCCCTTGATTTCCTTGGTAATCTAGGTGTTGCAGAGGATGTTGAGAGAGCTAAGGAGGGGACAAAAATAAGAGCAGGTAGGGGTAAAATGAGAAACAGGAAATACAGGACCCCCAGAAGCATGCTCATAGTCTCCACAGAACCTTCAAAATTGACCGCTTTTAAATCAATACCGGGTGTGGAAATTTGTGGAGCCAAGAACATGACTCTCAGAAAGCTTGCCCCTGGAGGAGATGGTGGAAGATTGGTTATTTACACAGAATCTTCCGTTAAACAGATGGGAGGGAATTAGATGAAATTCAATATTATATCTCCAGTGGCAACAGAAAAGACAATGCTCAAGGGAGAAAAGGAAAACAAATTAACATTTATAGTTAGGAAAGGAGCAACCAAAAAGGATATTGCAAAAGAAGTTGAAGAGAGATTTGGAGTTAAGGTTGTATCCATAAACTCACTTAATACCAAGAAAGGAAAAAAGGTTATAGTGAGATTAGCCAGTGAGTTCAGTGCAGATGAAATTGGGGGAAGAATAGGTATCTATTAGGGTGAAAATATGGGAAAACCAATCATACCACAGAGAAGAGGAAAAGGAGGGCTTGTTTATAGAAGCCCAAGTCATAGACACGTAACAGAGGTCAAACTACTTGGAGTAGGAAAATACAAGGTAGTTGATCTGATTCATGCGCCTGGGAGATCCGGACCCTTAATGAAAGTTCTTTCAGATTCAAAGAAAGTAGAATACGAGATTGCTTTTAGAGGGGCATACGTTGGTCAGGAATTAAATTCAGGTAAGCTGGATTCTCCTGCTGAAGGAGATACTACCTATCTTGGATTGATACCAGATGGTTCATTTGTTCATAATATTGAATCAATGCCGGGAGATGGAGGTAAATTCTGCAGAACAGCCGGTTCTTCATCACAGGTAATCAGTCACGGAGAAAATGTCAGTGTTAAATTACCATCAGGAGCAATTAAGAACTTCAATCCTTCCTGCAGAGCAACAATCGGTATTGTTGCAGGAGCAGGAGCAAAGGATATTCCAATATTGAAGGCAGGAAGACAGAAACACTACCTGCAGAGCAGGGCTAAGAGACCAATATCTGTCAGAGGAGTTGCCATGAATGCAATAAATCATCCACATGGAGGAGGAAACCATCAGCATATTGGTAGACCAAACACAGTAGGAAGAGGAGCACCACCAGGAAGAAAGGTTGGAAGACTTTCACCACAAAAGAGGAAGGTTAAATGACAGTAAATAGACAGGCATCGGTAAAATCCATTAGAAGAAGGTCAAGGAAGTCCCAGAAAGTTACCCTTGGAAGAGCGAAGGAGTTCAGGTATCGAAACTTTACCCTTGAAGAGCTCAAGAAAATGGATAAGGATCAATTGATGAAGATCCTTCCAGCAAGGGCAAGAAGATCTCTTAAAAGAGAAATGGGAATTGACCAGGTTAAATTATATGAAAATCTCATGGGACCAAAGAAACAGATCAAGACCCATGTTAGAGATATGGTTATTCTTCCAAGATATGTTGGAAAGATAATTGAACTGTACAATGGAAATTCCTATGTTAAGTTTGAAATTAGGGGAGAAATGATTGGGCATTATCTTGGTGAGTTTGCTCTCACAAGAAAAGAGGTAAAGCACTCCGGACCAGGAGTAGGGGCAACTAGGTCTTCCAAGTTTATGCCGCTGAAGTGATGAATATGAAAGGATACTCAACAAATGAATTTCCGGAAAAACATGCAAGGGCTCTGAGCAAAGATAACAATATTTCCTTTAAAGATTCAGTAAATATAGCACACAATCTTAGAGGTCTTCCTTTGAAGAATGCAAAGGCCCTTCTTGAAGGGGTACTGGAAAAGAAAGTACCCATCAGATATTTCAGATATCTCGATTCTGTTTCCCATAAAAGAGGCGTTGGACCTGGAAGATATCCAGTAAAGGCTGCCTCAGAATTCCTTAAGGCATTATCTAATGCTGAAGCAAATGCAGAATTCAAGGGAATGGATACCGACTCACTAAGAGTAACGCACATAGCAGCAAACAAGGGTAAAATGCTTAAAAGATTCACACCAAAAGCCTATGGAAGAGCAGGTGCCAATAACAGAGACCTGGTCAATATAGAAATTATACTGGAGGAAATGGAACAATGAAGGAGAGAAAATTCGTAAGTGATGCAGTTAAGAGACTTCTAGTCAATGAATACATCAGAAGAGAAACTGATGCAGCTGGATTTGGGGGGATAGAGATGAAGAGAACTCCTCTGGGAACAAACATTACATTAATTGTGAATAAGCCAGGACTCGTTATAGGAAGGCATGGCTCAAAGGTCCAGCAGATAACAGAAACTCTGGAAAAGAAGTACGGTATTGAAAGTCCACAAATAGAGGTTAAAGAGGTACAGGATCCAGACCTGAATCCACAAGTTGTATCGAAGAAAATAGCTCTTTCACTTGAAAAGGGATGGGCGTACAGGAAAGCAGGAAATACAACTCTCAGAAGGATCATTGATGCTGATGCCAGAGGCGTACTCATTAGAATTGGCGGAAAGATCTCGGGAGAAAGAGCCAGAGCACAGAAGTTCTTCTACGGGTCAATAAAATACTCAGGAGAGCCTGCACGAAGTGGTATCCAGCATGGTTTTTCAACTGCTAAGATGAAGCAGGGTATAATAGGAGTTTCTGTAAAAATTCTGAACAAGAATTACAGATTACCGGATGATATTGAAATTGCAAGGGAAAGAATAATTAAAAGTGAGGTAAAAGTAGATGGCGCAACTGAAGTCGGAACAGATAAGAAAAATGAGTAAGGAAGAGAGAAACGAACAGCTCAAATCTCTAAACGAAACCCTTTTGAGACAGAGAGCCAGCGTGGCCATGGGAGGAGCCCCATCAAACCCCGGACTCATAAGGTCAGTAAGACAGCAGATCGCCCGAATCCTTACAATTAACAGGATGGAGGAAATTAAAAAATGAAGGAAAAGAATTTTACTGGAATTCCTAAGGAACTGCAACCATGGGAAGGTTTTTCTCGCAACAATCAAGCAATAAAGATCAGCGTTGACAAGAGAAGATACGGGAAGAATGTAACAATCATCGAAGGCTTTGATCCAAAGAGTGAGGACATTGATGAAATTGCGAAGAAACTTAAGAGGAGAGTTGCATCCGGGGGCACAGTAAAAGAGGGTAAGATAATAGAGCTTCAGGGAGACCACAGAGAACCAGTCAAGAAATTGCTGGATGACATGGGGTTCAAAACAGAAGTGATTTAATATGAGATTGGAGAACATCGCAGGGGACTTTATAGGAAGACAGGTGAGAATAGTGGAATCGATAAATTCTCAGTTAGTCGGATTATCAGGAAAGATTGTCGACGAAACTAAGAATACATTTTCAATCCTAAAAAATGAAGATATTAAAATGATCCCCAAGGAGGGTTCCAAATTTCAATTAGGCGATAATTCAGAGAAGTTTACGATAAAAGGAGAATATATAAGAATGAGCCCGGAGAACAGAATTAAGGAAAGCAGGAGAATAATGCGATCAATAAACAGGAGCGAAAAAATATGGTAAGACAAATAGGATTAGATGTACCAGTTCCAAAAGGAGAATGCCAGGACAAGAAATGTCCATTCCATTCGAATTTGAGTGTCAGAGGACAAGTCATTGAGGGAGAGGTAGTCTCAACATCAATGATTGGTAGCGCGACAGTAGTAAAGTATGGAAAGAGAATATCTGGAAAATTTGAAAGGTGGGTAAGAACCAAATCGATTTACCATGTTCATGTTCCAGGATGCATGGAGATTAATGTTGGAGACAAGATTAAATTTTCAGAATGCAGAAAACTGTCAAAAACAATTTCACATGTTGCAGTAGAGAGGTTGAATCAATGAGGGGAATTGCAGGCAGACAAACTCGAGGTCTCCCATTGGGGGCAAGAATGGTTTGTGCAGACAACAGTGGCGCAAAAATAATCAGTCTCGTAGATGTTAAAGCTTATCACGGAGTCGCAAGTAGAATACCTGCAGCCGGAGTGGGAGATTTATTCATAGCCAGCGTAAAAAAGGGCAGTCCGGAAATGAGAAGCAAGGTTGTATATGCTGTCGTGGTAAGGCAGAGGAGACCGTTCAGAAGGGCGGACGGAACAATGGTATCGTTTGAGGAGAATGCCGCGGTTCTTGTAACTCCAGAAGGAGAGGTTAGAGGATCTGAAATCAAGGGACCCGTTGCCAGGGAAGCTGCAGAGAGATGGCCAAGAATTGCCGCTATTGCTTCAACAATCGTCTGAGGTTTTCATATGATTAAAAAGATAAATGTAAGTTTAAACAAAGACCTGAGGGAAAGATATGGTGTAAGAGCCTTTCCCATAACAAAAGGAGATATCGTTAAAGTCAAATCTGGAAAAAGAAAGGGAGAAGGCGGAAAAGTCTCATTCGTCGATCACAGTGAAAAGGGAATACAAGTAGAGGGAATAAACATAGCAAAAGCCGATGGAAAGGAAAAGCAGTTTCTCATAAGGCCTGAAAAACTTGTCATAACAAAGTTAGATATAACAGATGAGAGAAGACTTGAAAGAATCAAGGAAATAGCCACAATCAAGCATAAGGATCTTGCTGCCATAGAAAAAGAAGCGCTTGAGCAGAAACAAGCTGCTGAGGAGCAGGAACAGGCAGAATCAGAAATTATTCCGGAAGCAGAAACGGTTGATGAGGATCAGCCTGAATCTGAATCAACTCAGGAAAACGAACCTGAGTATTCACAAAATGATGAAATGGAATTAGAAGATGAAAAGGACGAAGAGGAAGATACTGAAGAGGAAAACGTAGACGAGGAGATAAGGAAGGAGGAAGATTCAAATGATAACCAAGAGTAAAAGACAAACCATCCCGCGAGTTATTATGATCCCAAGAAAGACATTTTTCTGGGGGGTTTCAGCAGTCCCAGGTGGACATAAAAAGGATGAGTCAATTCCTTTGCTTCACATACTCAGGGATTACCTGAAGGTAGGAGACAAGGAGAGAGAAATAACTAGGATTCTGAACAACGGTCAGATTCTTGTAGACGGAAGAAAAATAAAGCAGAGAAGATATGCAGCCGGGTTTATGGATATTATTAGTATACCGGCAACAAAGAAACAATACAGAGTTCTTTACGATAAGAGAGGAAAACTGAGACCTTTCGAAGAAAGCGAATCCTCATCACAGATAAAGTTAAAAAAGGTTAAGGGAAAGTATACAACAAAGGGTGGAAAAACACAACTATTACTACACGACGGACAGAATTTTATCACCTCCGATGAATCAATCAAACCAGGAGATGTCATAGCCGTTCATGTACCAGACAAAAAAATAGAATCCATAATAAAATTGCAGCCGGGAACAAAAGCATTTCTTACAGGAGGTTCACACGTTGGAACACAGGCCGTGATAAAGAATATTGAGATTAGCAAATCATCAGGTTCAAATCTAATTCACATGGAAGAAGGATTTTCCACAATAAGTGATTATGTCTTTCCAATATCAGGCGGTAAATTCAGTTATCAGGTACCAGAAAAAACAGGTGTTGATTAATGGCGTCAAAAGAAAATCCAATGAGAGAGGTCATGATAGAAAAGGTTGTCGTGAATATAGGTGTTGGGCAGGCTGGAGAAAGACTCAACAAAGCAATGAAAGTTATCGAGATGCTCACAAACCACAAACCTGTTCTTACGACAGGTAAGAAAACAGTTAGGGAATTCAACCTCAGGAAGGGCCTAACAATTGGAACAAAGGTCACATTGAGAGGAGAAGACGCATCAAAATTCCTTAAGGAAGCGTTCTATGCAAACGACAATAAGATTCACTCTTATTCCATAGACAGACAGGGAAATGCCTATTTCGGCATAAATGACTATACAGAATTCAAGGGAATGAAGTATGATCCTGATATAGGTATATTTGGGATGGATATTGCAATAGTAATGAAGAGAAGAGGGGGATACCGAGTATCAAGAAGAAGACTGTCCACGCAGCATCTAAAGCCTGCACAGAGAGTTACCAAGCCTGAAACACTTAGTTTCCTCAAGAACAATTTTAATGTGGATGAGGTGAACTGATGAGTCAGATAAAACTACAGCCAAAGAAGAAATTCGGTAAAATTGACGGCTGTCTCAGGTGTGGAAGAAAGAGAGGTATGGTAAGGAGATACGGTATAAGATTATGCAGGCAGTGCTTCAGAGAACATGCTCCGGAAATAGGCTTCAGGAAATACAGTTGAGGTGAAAAAATGAGACATGATCCTTTAAATGATATTATAAATACCATAAAGAACGCATCCAGAAAGGGAATGAATGAAATTGAAATAGGGCCGGCGGGAAGGCTGACAGGCAGTGTGCTTAAGGTAATGCAGGAGCACAACTATCTCAAAAGCTTTGAGGTAATCGAGAATAATATGGGAGGCAAATTCAAAATAACCTTGAACACCACAATTAATAATTGCGGTAGCATAAAGCCCAGATACGCAGTAAAGAATGTGAACCTTGACAAGTTTGAATCAAGATATCTTCCGGCACAGGACTTTGGCATCCTCATAATGACCACCACCAAAGGAGTAATGAGTCATGTCAAGGCAAGAAAGGAGGGCATAGGAGGCAAACTCTTAGCTTACATTTATTAGGTGATAAAGTTGATAGAATGGAAAATTGTGCATACAGTTGAAATACCAAAGGGAATAAAGGTAAGCGAAAGCTCTGGCCACATAACAGTTGAAGGTAAATTGGGAAAAGTATCAAGAACATTCAGGGACAATTACGTCAAAATAGAATTTGACGGCAAATCTGTAAAAGTTTCAATTACCAAGGATAACAAATATACAAAGGGTATCAGTGGAACATGGGCCTCTGAGATCAGGAAAGCAATTACTGGTGTTCAGGAAGGTTACTTATCCACTATGAAGATTGATTATACTCACTTCCCCACAAGGGTCTCAGTGAGAGGAAATCTTGTTGTTATAGAGAATTTTCTTGGGGAAAGGAGTCAGAGAACAGCTGAAATAATTGGACAGACAAAGGTTGCAGTAAAGGGAGATAAAGTAACAATCAACGGCGTTGACAAAAAAGACATCGGTGAAACCGCTGCAAATATAGAGAGAGCCACAAAGATCAAGGGCTTTGATCCAAGGGTATTCCAGGATGGAATATATCCAATTGAAAATGAGGTCGGTGAGTAATGTCAGACGTAAAGCCATCCTTGACAAAGGAAGAAAAGAAATTATTAAAATACAAACTTGAAAGAGCAAGAAAGAGAACCCCGTTCAGAAGACAGGAGTGGTTTAGGTACAAGAAATTGGGCGAAGCATGGAGAAAACCATGGGGAAAACATTCAAAGCTCAGGGAGCGCCTTGACTGGAGAGCACCAAGAGTTGATGCCGGCTATAGAGGTCCAAGGGCAGTAAGGGGTTTACACCCATCAGGATTCAGAGAAGTTATGGTATATAATCTCAATGACATTCAGAAGATAGATCCAACAAAGGAAGCAGCCAGAATTTCATCAAAAGTGGGTGGAAGAAAGCGCGAAATCATAGAGGAGAAAGCGAAGGAGTTAAAGGTAAGGGTACTTAATCCAAGGGTAGAATAAAATGAGAATGGAGACAGCAAAAAGAATAGCAGCAGATGAATTCAAATCAGGCGTTAGCAGAGTCTGGGTAGATACAAACAGCGTATCGGAAGTACTTGAATGTGCAACCAGAGACGATGTCAGGCAATTAATCAGAAGGAATGTAATCCAGTTAAAGCAGAAGAAGGGGAATTCCAACTGGAGACTAAAGAAGAGAATCGCTCAGATATCCAAGGAAAGAAGGAGAGGTCCAGGTTCAATAAGGGGAACAAAATATGCCAGATTTCCAAGGAAGGCAAGATGGATTAAGACAATCAGGCCCCTTAGAGATGAACTGAAAACTTTAAAAACTGCCGGCAGAATAGATCCAAAAGTATACAGGAAATACTACAGAGTCATAAAGGGAGGAAGCGTAAGATCAAGAGCTCAGCTGAGAACACAGTTGAAAGCCGCTGGTGTATTAGGTGATGAAAATTGAAGACTCCTAAAAATTTAAAGAGAAAGAGAGAGGGTATTACAGATTACAGGAACAGGCTTGGTCTCTTAAGATCGGGAAAGGCAAGGTTTGTTGTAAGACCATCAAAAAAAGGTTTTACCGCACAAATAGTGCAATATGCACCAACCGGAGATAAGGTACTATGCACAGTTACAGAAAAGACCCTTGCAAAGTATAAGATTTACAAAGAATCAAACAACACACCCGCTTCATATCTAATAGGTTATATCTCAGGACTTAAGGCACAGAAGCTGGGAGTTGAAGAGGCAATAATGGATATTGGCAGATATAAGATAACAAAGGGGGGAAGGATTTCAGCAGCGCTCAAGGGGCTAGTTGATTCCGGAATTGAAATTCCACACGATAAGAAAATATTCCCTGATAATTCCAGAATAGGAGGAAAACATCTGAAAGATGGTGTTGACATGAAAGCGGTATTGAAAGAAATACCGGAAAAAATAGGTGCATAAAATGGCAGAAGAGACATGGGTTCCGAAGACGGAACTGGGAAAGAAAGTTGCGTCCGGCCAGATAAAATCAATGTCTGAAGCACTCAGGAGTAAGTTACCCCTGAGAGAATATCAGATTGTGGACTATCTGATGCCGGATATCAAGGATGAGGTAATATACATAGAGAGAGCTCAGAGGATGACTGACTCCGGCAGAAGAATGAACTATTCAATCACATCAATTGTGGGAAACGAAGATGGTTTTGTAGGCTTGGGAAGAGGCAAGGCAAAAGAAGCTGCTCCGGCAATAAGGAAATCTATCAATGATGCAAAACTCCATCTTATTGAGATAAAGAGAGGATGTGGTTCTTGGGAATGTGGATGCGGTCGCGCTCATACTCTTCCATTCGTTGTTGAAGGAAAATCGGGTTCAGTATCAGTTAAGTTAAAGCCGGCACCACAGGGTGTTGGAAGAGCTGTGGGAGACGTTGCAAAGACAATTCTCAAAATGGCAGGTATAGAGGATGCATGGGGATTTGCAAAGGGTCATACCAAAACAACGGTAAACTATGCATCAGCGACTTTCCTTGCTCTTATGGAGACAGTCAAAGTAAAGATTAACCCTGCAATCAATCTTAGTACGCCTATTTATGTTGGGAGTGTTGCAAATGCTGGCAGTCATTAGAATAAGAGGGAGAACTGGAATCCGTTATGATATGGACCAGACAACCAGACTCCTTAATCTTACAAGGATCAATCATATGGTCATAATCCCATCAAACGAAACATACAAAGGTATGCTTCAGAAAGTAAAGGACTATGTAACATGGGGAGAAATTGAAAAAGACACACTTTCGCTGCTTCTAAAGCACAGATCACAATTCATAGGAAGAAAGCACTATTCAGAAGAAGAGCTCAAGGAGAAAACAGGCTTTGCATCATATGATGAAATGGCTGAAGCATTGATGTCAGGCAAAGTCATATACAAAGATATAGAGGGAATTGTTCCAATATTCAGGCTGCACCCACCAAGAGGCGGCCTTGAATATGTAAGAAAACCATATGGTCAGGGTGGTACAGGTGGTTACAGGGCATCTGAAATTAATAAACTGATCAAAAGAATGATAGTTCCGGGGGCGGATTTAAACGGTAAGAACAAGAACTAAAAAATTTAGAGGTTCCCACTATGGAAGGGGAATGAAATCAGGAAGAGGAAAAGGTAAGCGGGGAGGTTCAGGAAATGCTGGTCTCCACAAGCACAAATGGAACTGGGTTCTCAAATATGACAGAAATCACTTCGGGCCAATTGGATTCACAAGTCACACTCAAAGAAGACCTGATATACCAATAAGCCTCCGTGATTTGAGTACACAATATGAAAATCTGGTTACAAAGGGGTTTGTGACAAATGACGGAAAATCCGCAACAATCAACCTTACAAATGCAGGTTATACGAAACTCATTGGAACTGGAGAATTCAACATACCATCTACTATAATAGTGAAGAAGGCAACCGAAAAAAGCATAAACAAGCTTAATGCTTTGGGTATTACGGTAGAAACAGATGAGCAAGGTAATACAGAGGAATAAGCGGACAGTAATACCAGTCATTGTGGTCTTCGCCCTGACCATGGTCATGTTCTGGTATTTTGGTGATTTATCGCCATTAAGCTTACTAATAACAGGTTTGATACTGTTTCCCGTATACGGGATGCTTTATCTTGTAGTCAGTTATGCAGGTCCGAAAAAGAGTAAGCTTTATGGTCTGGAAAATCTGGCTGCTAAACTGCCTGCGGTAAAGAAGGCTAAGGGGCATGTTCAGTTTAAGCACAAGCTCATTTGGACACTCTTAATCGTGATTTTATATTTCGTTCTTACAAATATCTATATCTATGGTTTAAATCAGTCTCAGACAATAGATGTTTTTGCATCTTTCAGGGCAATATTTGCAGGAGCTCAGGGTTCACTTATGGACCTTGGAATTGGTCCTATTGTGACGGCATCCATAGTAATGCAGCTTTTTGCAGGTGCCAAGATATTTAACCTTGATCTCACAAACTCCGATGATAAGGCTTTATACCAGGGAGTACAAAAGATCCTGGTAATAGTTATGATATTTGTGGAAGCAATTCCACAGGCTTTTGGCTATCTCGTTCCAGACGCTGCTCTCGTTACATCCATGAACGCATTTGCACCGGGATATGGAGACTTTCTATCCAAGGCAATAATTATCATTCAACTGTTCTTCGGTTCATATCTTGTTTTCTTAATGGATGAGGTAGTATCCAAATACGGAATCGGTTCAGGAATTTCCCTCTTTATTGCTGCCGGTGTATCCCAGCAGTTAATTACTGGAACGTTCAACTGGAATCCGGCAAATCCTGGTCCGCTTTCACTTATTAATCCACCAGCTGGAACAATTCCTCACATTTTCTATGTTGCCATATACGGCACAGCATCATTTATGCAGGGTCAAGGCTTAGGTGCACTATTCTTAGGAAGTCCAAATCCTGTCATCGCACTTATTGGAACTTTAATCATATTTTTCCTTGTGGCATTTTTCCAAAGCAGCAAGGTGGAATTACCCATATCTCATGAACGGGTTAGGGGTGCCAGGGGCAAATATCCACTGCAGTTGCTATATGCATCTAATATACCTGTCATATTAGCTACTGCGTTACTTGCCAACGTATCCATGTGGACTTTGCTATTCTGGAGTAGTCCTGTATTAAGTCATATACCATTGCTCGGACACAATCCACTGCTAGGATCTTATCTGACATCTGCACAGGCTACGGCCTCAGGTGTTTCTTACACAACGCCAACCGGAGGTTTGGCATATTATCTGTTCACGCCGAATGGATTAACCGATTGGCTTATGCCAATGGTGTCGCCTGCACAGTATCAATCGCAGGTTTTGTTCAATCATGCCGCTTGGGAGGAGGGCGTTCACGTCATCGTATTTCTCGGTTTCATGATTGTAGCAAGTACTATCTTTGCCAAGTTCTGGATCGAAACCACGAACATGGGAGCAGGATCTGTTGCAAAGCAGATTATGGCTCAGGGGATGCAGATTCCAGGTTTTAGGAGAGATCCAAAGGTCTTGGAAAAGGTGCTTCAGAAGTATATCCCGGTAATTACAATATTCAGCGGAGCAATAGTGGGGCTACTTGCCGCAGGGGCAGATCTCATAGGAACTGTGGGTCAAACCAGTGGTACCGGTCTTCTGCTAGCCGTAGGTATAGTGATTCAGACATATGAGGCAATAGGTCGTGAGCAAATCATGGAGATGCATCCAATAATAAGACAGTTCTTTGCAGGGGCATAGGAATGAGGGTCGTTATTTCTGGAGTAGCAGGAGTCGGAAAATCTACCATACTGGAATTGGTTGAAAAAGGTACCAACTATGATGTAATCAACTTTGGAACGCTGATGTATGAAATGGCTAAGGAGATTGGACTCATAGCACACAGAGATGAATTGAGGAAACTCAATGTCGACACACAGATTAACCTTCAGAAGAAAGCATCCAGCGCAATAGGACAGATGGATGATGTCATTGTTGACACTCATATGGCTGTCAAATCTCCAAAGGGATACATTCCGGGGTTGCCTGAATGGGTTTTACGGGAATTAAAGATATCTTCTTATTTCATAATAGAATCAGATTACAAGGAGATTAAGAAAAGAAGAAATGCAGACACTACAAGATTCAGGGATGATGACTCCGAAGAGGACATCAAACTTCACCAGGAATTAAACAGGTATTTCGCAGCAGTATATGCAGTATATACTGCTGCAACTATCAATTTCGTGAACAATGTTCAGGGAGCTCCTGAAGTGGCTGCTAATGAAATAATAAGGAAACTGATGTAAAATGACTGATGATTTACAGGCACAAAGGCAAAAGGAGATGATGAAATCTCTTACGCAGACCCAGATGCTATATTTTGGAATATTTATATTCAGTATGGTTGTTATCTACCTTGCACCGCTAAGGGAAGCTATAGGTTCAGCACTGGGAACAGTTTTGGATCCGAGCATAGGATTTAATTTCGATTTTCCTGTCATTACCTTAGTTTTGGCAGGTATAATTATTGGTGTTGTAACCGCAGTACCAAGGTATATCTTTACCGATTGGCTTAAAATGGGAAGAGCTCAGGCAAGGACAAGAGCATTTTCCGAGGCACTAAGAAAGGCATATCGAGAGAATGACCAGGACAAAGTAAAGAAACTGCAGAAACTCAGAACAGAAATGACCATGGAGCAGCAGGTTGTTCAGATGAACAACACAAAACCACTAATGTTTCTTTCTTTTTTCACAATTCTTATCTTCGTATGGCTGTTTGTATTCGTTTATGCAATGAATTTTGCATACATATCAACGCCATGGAGTCCTACTGTACCACTACTTGGTTCTTTCCTTGGTCCAATGCCGTATTGGGTTTTCTTATATTTTGTTTCTAATCTGGTAATAGGTTATTTCATAACGATGTTAATTAAATTCATTGATTTCACTTACAAGGCCAGAGAGATAGAGACAAAAGAATTGCAAGGCTTTTAATGAGAATTACAATAAGCGGAACCATTGGCAGCGGAAAATCAACTGTTGCAGAGTTATTAGGCAATCTAACAGGCTTCAGAGTATATTCCGGTGGATATTTCTTTCGGAAAGCTGCTGAAAACCATGGAATGACGGTTGAACAATTTAACAGATTTCTGGAAAACGATCCTGAATACGATAAGCAATTGAATAACCAGATTGAATCTTTTATCAGAGAGAATGACAATATTATAGTTGAATCAAGATTGACAGGGTGGTTATCATATAGAGCCAACATTCCTGCATTTAGGGTATTTCTGGACGCAAACATTGAAGAAAGGGTCAGAAGGGTGAAGAAACGGGACACTCCCAGTGAAACAAAAAAACTTCTCGTCGAAAGAGAAGAATCTGAGATAAAACGATTTAAGGATTTCTTTAATATTGATTTTACCGATAAGAGAATATATGATCTTGTTATGGATACGGATAACATAACTGCACAAGAGGCAGCAAGGAGAATTTATGACATGGTCATTTCCAATGGATGAAGACGGTGGTTTTATTGTTATTGATAAACCAAAAGGACCCACAAGTCACCAGATAGATTATTGGGTAAGGGAGATTACGGGTATAGCTAAGGTTGGTCACGTTGGAACACTGGATCCTCAGGCAACAGGAGTACTTGCAATGGCCCTTGGTAAGGCAACCAGACTCATTGACATAGCCCATGAACAGCCAAAGGAATACGTTGGCATTATGAAGTTGCATGGAGATGTGGAAAGGTCAAGATTGGACGAGGTCTTCAGGGAATTTATCGGGGAAGTTATTCAGCTGCCGCCAATGCGTTCCGCAGTTGCCAGAAGACTACGAACCAGAAAAATATACGAGTTGGAACTCCTGGAATTTACCGGTAGAAATGTTCTTTTCAGGGTAAAATGTGAATCAGGAACATACATCAGGACACTCTGTGTTGACATGGGCTATGTACTAGGAACAGGGGCAAACATGACAGATCTTCGAAGAACCAAAACCGGTGTTTTTTCTGAGGATCAGACAGTTACTCTTCAGGATCTTTCCGATGCAGTTGAATTGTCTAAAACTGGAAAACCCAATATGTTAAAGGGAATGTTCCATGATCCAACATTCTTATTCAAGGAAAAAGCAAAAATAATTGTCAAAGACAGCACTATTCACAACATATCGAAGGGTTCTGATCTCTATCCCGGAGGAATCCGAAAGATTATCGGGGAACCAATGAAAGGAGACAGAGTAATGGTTTCTTCAGAATCAGGTAAATTTCTCGGCACAGGAATCATGCTTGCAAATTTCATGGATATAACGGATTTGAAGGTTGTGGATTTTGACAGGATAATGGTAGATCCAGAGGAGGGTACGCTTAAGAAAATTGAGGAAAAGCCCATTGTCAATTCAACCGAGAAATTCCGGAAACATGTCTTTGAGAAAAATAACAAAAATCCTAAAAATGAAGGGTTTGAAGCAAAAGCTCGTGTGGTGATACCATCAAATTTCAAGAAAAATTCTAGGGAAGCACCCATTGAGAAACCATTCTTAAAAGAAAGAGAGTTTTCTTTCAGGGATAAGGGGAAAGGTAATCGGGAACCACCAAGGGAAGATTCCAACAGATATGGAAGAGATAGGAAATCAGATTCATTCAAACCTCCTTTCAAGAGAAGGGATGAAAGAAATAATAGAAAAGATGGTTTTGCGCCCAAAGGTACTGGCACAAAGGAATCGAATAATTATAGGTTCAGGCTTGAAAGTAAGGAAAATTTCAAAAGTTCCGGGAAAGAAAAAGAGAGAACCTTTCCATCTGAGCCTTTTCCAAGGAGAATTCAGGATCAGGTGAGTGAGAAGGACCCAGGTCTTGGAAGAAATAGGAGTTCTGAGCCAAGAAGGAGCGGTCAGAGAAATGAAAGACCACCATGGCAAAGGGACAGAGAAGGGAGAAGGGGAAAACAGGACTCTTTCAATAGAGGGAACTATGACAGAAACCGGGGCAACAAAAGTTATGAGAAACGGAGAGATTCTCAAAATGCAGGGAACTCAAAACCTGATTATGCTAACAGAGAGCGCAGACCATCACAACGTTTCGGAAACGAGAAGGAGAGGCCATTTAAAGATAAAGTAAACACCGGAACTCCAGGTTCATATGGATCAAAGAGGTCTAATAGGAAGGGAAAGAAGAATGAATCAAGACATGGATGAAATTAAGTGGTATGGAATCTCGAATAAAGATGGTAATATAAGTTACTTCAGGAATATAGAAACAGATTATGTTGATATATTTCTAAAACTTAGGAAAGGCATAATCCCTGAGATTGATAAGAATGTAAACAAACCAGATCTCAGGAAAGCAATGATTGAATTTGGCAAAGTCAGGCTGAAAGAGGAACTAGGCGAAGATCGATTCGTTGTGAAACTTGTTCAAGCTTTAAATTCACTTGATGAGATCATCAATCTATACTATGAAAGAGCCTCCGGTTTTGCAATTTTTACAGAAAATTTTCATAGCGTTGAAACTATGAATGAGTTGTTTAACACGATCTCGGAAGAATATTCAAAGTTTAACCCTGCAGCTATGCATCTTATTGGGAATGAGGGAAAAAGGCTTATGGACACAAAAAAAGAGTTGGAAAGTCTTCTAAACGATTCAATATCACGCATTATGCCAAACACTTCAAGGCTCATAGGACCAAACCTTGCTTCGGAACTTCTGGCTAGGGCGGGAAGCCTTCAAAGACTTGCATTGTCTTCTGCATCTGCAATTCAACTTACGGGAGCTGAAAGAGCACTTTTTCAACATCTTTCCAAGGGAACAGACCCGCCGAAACACGGTATTATATATAAGCACAGTCTGGTGGCTGGTGCACCAGATGGGAAAACAGGGAAGAGGGCAAGGCGTCTTGCCTGTAAGATATGCATAACTGCAAGGGCTGATTTGCGCGGCACTCATCTATCCGATGATATTATCAACGGATATCTAAGTAATATACAAAAGCAATGATTTTATAGACTATATTTGAATTGTTAACTACATTTCAAGTAAATTCATGGCTGCCTTCACATAAATTTTCAAATAATATAATAAAAGGACAAATCGTACCTATCTCATGACATTTAGTGGAGAGATGGTAAGGGGAGATTCATTGTCGTAATTTTCATAAATCTTGAAAGTATTATATCGACAGAAACGGTATACCACAGAGGGAAGTCATTGGGCATAAACTATAAGAAAATATTGGTAATTATAACAGTTTTCTTTGTAGTGTTTGGAGGTTATTATTTTCTTTATTTTTATCATCCGGGAAACCAAAGACAAATACCCTCAACTTCTGTTCAAACGCAAATGAATCATAGAGAAAAGGTTCTCTATTATTGTAATTTCACAATATTTGAGAATTTATACCTCAACATTTATGGCGGAAAGCAATGTGTTAATAATACCACTTTCTACATGCCAAATAATACAACAGGTTTTGCTTATTGTATTTATTCAAACGATACCCCGGCCTGTGTTAACATGGGACCAATTGGTAAAATGCCATCAAATAACCTTTGTATTCCAAATGAAACAAATTCGGTACGTGGGGGAACAGCAATTGTGTCAGCAAGTGGTTTATATTTCCTCGCATACTTTAACGCAATTAAAAGTGGAATTTTCCACATTATCCTTTATAGCAGCAAAACTTTCACTGGGAATTTATATTTTGATAAGTAGTGTTGACCCTATCAATATCAATAAGTTAATCTTATTCAAATTTTTATTTGGACACTCCTTTCAAGCCTTATTTCCTGTATCAACTTATTAAGTAATTCGAGAATGAATTTGACAGCCATTTCATCAGTGAGGTGTCCATTTTCATCGAATTTTTTAGGGGCAAAATTGATAAAAACTTCAGGTCTGTTGATTAGTCGTGCGTCAAGGCAAGTTAAAACCTGTCTCAAATGATATTGGGCTCTTGATCCTCCCAGCATACCCATGGAGGCACTCATTATTACTCCGGGCTTTCCAGCAAAAGGGTTCTTATCGGCCGGCTTAGAAACTGAATCTATGGCATTCTTTAAAAATCCAGGAATTGAATAGTTATATTCTGGAGTCGCAATAATGAAACCATCAGCCCTTTTTATAGATTCTCTAAAATTGACGATGTTGATATTATTCTCATTATCTGCATCTTCGTTATATATGGGAATTTTAGATATATCAGTTATTTCCAGTATTGAATTCTCTGGCATTAACCTTTGAACATCTTTTAAGAGCATCCTATTGTATGATCCTTTTCTTAGACTGCCCCCAAAACCAATAATCGTTATTTCTCTGTTATCTTCTTGCATGTTAGGTAATTTTACCAAATTATTTAAAAGGCTGTAGCTAATCTATCCCCATATGGGGATTAAGAAAGTTATATAACTTCCTTTATTCTCCTTTTATGAGAAAATACTATTTTTGTAGTGAATTTATCAATTCTCTATCAAATATTGAATAAAAGAGGAGAAGGAATGTGGGGATTCCCAATATTTGGTAATAAATCGAAATATAGTATAACCAACCGAAGACAAAATACGAAGATGCGCTGGCAATGAAGAGAATTGCTATTCCCATGGACTCGATTCGCAAGCTGTTGGCAACTGATTTGATTTCATCCCCTTTCTTATTCAGAATAATGGTCAAAAAGATAATTATGGAAAGCAAAAGTATTGAATCTATCTGCAAAAGGGCATTTTGGAGATTTCCCGAAGAATATGATTCTATGATAGCTTTGTTCTCAAGTGTCGAAAAAATAATCCAAATCAATAGGAAAATGACTCCAATGATCAAGGAAATGTAATTTTTATTCACAATTTTATTGTACATATGTTTTAAAGTGTATACGGCTTAAAATACTCATAACCTTTAAGGTAATGCCCTTTTAATAGAAAGGTGGTATCTTGCCTTTGTTAAAGAGTTATATATCGCTTGAATTTATGAACATAAGCTCGGAGAAGGTTTTTCAATTTATTAGCCATAGGCAGATATTCTATGCAAAGATACCAAAATATAAGAAATCATGGCTGCGTGTAAAATAGATTCTATGGAAATTACGTTTTCGTCAGAGTTATAGAATTCTCCTACTGCAAAAAAAAGAGAATGTGAAAATATAAAAAACCATTCTCACAGTAAAATTGAGAGCATGAAGAATGTTACTATTACCGATGAACTTTACAAAAATTTAGCTTCAATGAAGTAACCAGGAGAGAGTTGTTTGGACCTCATAAATAGACAGGTTCACAGAGAAGGGGTAAGAATAAGTACATTTTACGACGGGTTAAAGGGAAGTCACTTCATAGACGAAATGGAACGCAAAGTAGAAATGATTAGGAAAGAATCAAAACAAAGAGATTTCAAATGATTGTTCTAGATACCCATTAACTCTCTTGTTAGAAAACATTGAAAGTAGAAACAGGAACCTTGCATCAATTGTAAGCTATTGTATTTGTTTCCATATTTTTTGAAACATCCACAACATAGTTAATAGTGGGTCTGCCCGGATTTGGACCGGAGTTTCCAGCTCCCGAAGCTGGAAGGATACCAGGCTACCCCACAGACCCTTAATGGGCTAAATCTTAAACATATTTAGACTTTGCATCGTCATCGCCACTTTGTCAGGGATTCCACTTATTATCATATTTAGGTAAATATATACCATTTCAAGTGAAAAGGTATTTATGGGTTAAAGCAGATAAGAAGCTTATGGAGAAAAGCAACTTCACTGAATATGACAAGACAGAATCGATTATGTCAAGATTCAGTGAGGTAAGAAAAACTACTGAAAATCTTGCAAGTCCTCTTGAAATAGAAGACTACGTAATTCAGGCAACGGATGATGCAAGTCCGGTAAAGTGGCATCTAGGACACACTTCATGGTTTTTTGACAAATTCATCATCAGAGAATACATGGATAATAATTCAGTAAAAATAGAAGACGTTGACTTTATGTTTAATTCATATTATGAAACTCTTGGAAAATATCTGTCAAAGAATAAGAGAGGCATTATGTCAAGACCTCTTGTCAAGGAAACTTATGAATACAGGGATAAAGTGACACAAGCAATCATTGAATTGCTCAAGACAAATGCAGGAAAGAAACCTGAAATTCTAAAACGGGTCGAACTAGGTATAAATCATGAGCAACAACATCAGGAACTTCTTTTGATGGATATTAAGGCTGCTTCATATCACAATGGAGGAAGGATCAACTATCCTGCGAAAAAAAGTAAGCCATCAAAGAGAAGTCCACAGGAATGGGTTAAGTTCAAAGGCGGAATAAAGGAGATAGGCTATTCCGGGAACGATTTTTCCTTTGACAATGAGTGTCCAAAACATAAAGTGTATTTGGATGATTTTGAACTCCAGAAATCTCCCGTTTCAAATGGAGAATTTATGGAATTTATCCAGGCGGACGGATACAAAAAACCGGAACTCTGGCTTTCAGAAGGTTGGAACTTTATTCAGAGAGAAAACATTTCACTGCCATTATACTGGACAAAATTTTCCGATGGATACAAAATATTCAAAATGTCAGGCTATGAAGACATTGATATGGACGAGCCGGTATCTCACGTATCATATTTTGAAGCTGACGCTTTCGCTAAGTGGAAAGGTGCCAGATTGCCAAGAGAAGAGGAGTTAGAGGTAGCCGGATTAGATTTGAAAATAGACGATTCTCAAAATTTTATGGAAAAGTTTTACCTGTCCCCAATATCATATGATGACAAATCGGATGATATGCAGAAGCTTTTTGGAGATGTATGGGAATGGACTTCAAGCGCATATCTTCCATATCATGGTGGAAAACCCTTGGAAGGAAATCTCGGTGAATATAACTTTAAATTCATGTCAAATCAATTTGTTCTAAGAGGGGGATCCTGCATTACGCCAATGACTCACTTCAGAAAAACATACAGAAATTTCTATCACCCGGAGAAGAGATGGGAAATGTCCGGTATTCGCCTTGCGAGGGATTCAATTGACTGAGGAAATGAGCAGACTAAAATTTTATGAATACAAAAAGGTCGAAGAAAATCTGAAACCTGAACTTCTAAGGGGTTTGAAGGAATCACCAAAACATATCTCCCCCAAATTTTTTTACGACAAAACCGGTTCTTTACTATTCGATGAAATAACAAATCTTCCGGAGTATTACCCAACAGAGAAGGAGATATCCATATTGAAAGAACACATAGGTGAAATTTGCGAAATAATTGGTGAAAATTCGGCTCTTATTGAATATGGAGGGGCAAATCTCAGGAAAATAAGTATTATTCTTGATCACTGCAAAGGTATTTCATGCTATATTCCAATAGATATCTCAACAATTTATATGCAGTCTTCTGTGAATCAACTCTTAAAACAGTATGAACAACTCACCATAATGGCTATTTCTGCGGATTTCACAAAGTCAATCAAAATTCCAGATATTGAAAAATTTAGCAGAAGAACGGTACTATTCCTCGGCTCATCCATAGGGAATTTTGAACCGCAGGAGCTTCTGCATTTTCTCATGAATGCATATGAGACAATCGAAGAGGGGGATTGTCTTATTATAGGTGCAGACCTCAGAAAGGAACCTGCAATTCTTAACAGAGCTTATAACGACAGCAAGGGAGTAACCGCTGCTTTCAATCTCAATCTCATCACAAGAATCAATAGGGAATTCGATTCAGAACTTTCAATGAAATCGTTCCGGCATTTTGCTTATTATAATGATAAGGAGGGGCGAATAGAGATGTATCTTAAAGTTCTTAACGATATTGTGGCGAACATAGGCGGAGAGCAAATAGCTTTCAGAAGGAATGAACTTATACACACAGAAAATTCATACAAATTCACCATAGAAGGTTTTTCAGATCTTGTGAAGAAGGCAGGTTTCAAAGTGGGAAAAGTATGGACAGATAATGAAAAATTTTATTCTGTTTTTGTAATAGTTAAATGAGTTTATTAAGAGCCTAACACTGGAGGCTGCAATGTTAATAATCTCATTGGCCTTACTTATATATAGAAAGGGTGACAGAAATGAATATTGATGAAAAGATGAAGAACATAATTGTTGCTGTTGATTTTTCAGAGGAATCTGAAAAGGCTGTGGAATTCGCTCTGGCTCTTATCGATAGGAACCTTGACACAACAATTCACCTTTTACATGTGGTTAAACCATATTTTGCTCCAATCGGGGATACAACAGGAACAACTGAAATTCTTCAGGAGGAAGAGGAAGATGTTCTGAAATCCTCGAGATATAAGATTGAGAGAATGGTAACATCATTGAAAAATAAGGGGGCAAAGAATGTTCATGGGTCCGTAAGGGTTGGAGACCCTGTTTCAATAATTATTGCGGCTGTTGAGGAATACAAAGCGGGTCTCATCGTGATGGGAACAAGGAAACATGGATTTGCCAAAGGTATTTTCATGGGTTCTGTATCTGAAAGAGTTTCTGCAAATTCTCCAGTTTCAGTTCTTATAGTGAGATAACTTTCCCTTAAATTAAAGGGAGGCCAATTTGAAAGGGAATGGACAATTAATAAACATATTATGGTTAAATGTGTAAAGTTAATTTGTTCCTTTAAATTTCATAGTGTCTGAATATTACGTTTTTCAAAGGATCTATGAGTGACATTGAGATAAACGTTATGAGAAGCACTATGCCAACATATAATATTGGTATTGCTGTGACAAGGATTCCGGCAGAAGATATTGCGGTTATTACAAGTATATCGGCAGCAGATGCAACCAACAAATATTTCCCAGGTCTTGAGCTCCAGAAATGTCCCCGTTCTCTGATCATATATATGGTGAATTGTCCTGAAAACACCAGCATGTCAAATATGAATGTGTGAATCTGGTCTATGGAGAGACTCAAACGCATCCCAATTATGAGAACAATAAACGATTCCATTACAATTAGCATTGCAAGGCTAATGGAAGATCCTACCAGTGATTTCACATTCCATCTTTCAGGCCTACTGGAAAATCTCACGTTATCCGTGGCAATTGCCATTGTTGCAAAATCGTTGGCAAACAGGAGAAGAATTATCTCAAAAGAAGTTGTGACCAGATATCTGAATATGAGAAATGAAAGAGTGAGAAAAATGGCTATCTGAATTGTTTTAATAATCTTGTTTAGGGTATATGTGAGCATTCTCTGGTATATCTTACGGCCATCCTCAACTGCACTTACAGCATCAGTTATTCCTTCATGGGTTAGAACAATACTCGCGGAAGCCTTTGCAACATCCGTTGCAGAAGCAACAGCTATTCCAACTTCAGCCTGTTTTAGTGCAGGTGAATCATTAACTCCATCACCGGTCATTCCGGTTATGTGACCTTCCTTCTGCAACAGTTTTACAATTTCATATTTGTCCTCGGGAAAAACCTCTGCAAAAACATCGCAGGAGTCAATATGCTGTTTTCCCTTTATAACATCGGAAGATATGCAGACCCTTGAACCAATGCCAACCTTTGAGGCGATCTCACTGGCAATTGCTGTGGAATCTCCCGTAACCATCTTGGCAGAAATTCCAAGTTCATTCAATTTGGAAATGAGCTGGTTTGAATCAGGTCTCGGAATATCAAATAGGGGAATAAGGCCAAGGAATTTATAATGCTCTTCGGATGTTTCGGCAACTCCCAGTGTTCTATACCCTCTGTGCGCAAGACTTACCACATTTTCCATGACACTTTTAGAATCAACGTCACTGCATAAACTCAATATAACCTGAGGGGCACCTTTCACTATTGAAATCATAGAGTCATTTTTGAGCACCTTAGATTCAGTTCTCTTTCTGGCTGGGTCGAATGGAATAAATTCGGTTACTTTAAAACCGTTAACATTGAAGTTATTTTCCTTTCCATATTGAATAATTGCAAGATCAATGGAATCCTGACTCGATTCATCTGAGGCAAGCATTGCTGCCTGAATAAGTTTCTCCGATGTGCATTCATATGGTACAGGATCTGTTACGGAGAGTTTGTTCTGTGTCAGGGTACCGGTTTTGTCAAAGCATATGGTATCCATTGAGGCTGCATCTTCTACAGCAGATAGTCTGGTGACTAGAGCACCCCTTCTTGACATATCCAACGCACCTATTGCGGTTGCTATTGTAAATGTAGCCGGCAGCGCCACTGGAATAGAAGCAATTAGAACAACCAAGGCAAATGGTATGGTATCAGCATATGAGATTGAATATATGCTTGAGAAAACTAGAAGTAATCCAACAAGTGCTATATCTATAATTACAAGATATTTAACAATGGATAGGATAAGCTTTTCTAGATGTGACTCAGATCCGGCCTTTTTCACCAGTTCTGTGGTTTTTCCGAAGTATGTTTCTGATCCGGTGGCTGTTACAATTCCGGTGGCTTCTCCTTTCTTGAGCACTGAACCAGAATAGATATCCTCATCTGATTTCCTCCTAACGGGATTTGATTCGCCAGTGAGCGCAGACTGGTCGGAATCCACAATACCGTTGATTATTTTGACGTCGGCCGGAACAATATCGCCCATTCTTACATGAATTATGTCTCCAGGTACCAGTTCTGCAGCGGGAACCTGCCTCCACTGAGAACTTCTCAAAACTCTTGCATTAACATTGATCTTTTTTCGAAGTAACTCAACGGCATCACTTGCCCGTGATTCCTGGAAGAAGCTTATTACACTATTGAATATGAGGAGGGCAAGAATAATATATGTGTCAATATATTTTCCAAGAAAATATGTTATGATGGCAGTTATTTCCAACATCCATGGGACCGGTCCGGATAATTTTTTAAGGAATTTTATTAATGCAGGGGTCTTTTTCTCTTCAATGGAATTATACCCATATTTTTCCCTTCGTTGAGATGCTTCCTCATCTGAAAGACCTGTGTCTCTGGAATCAAGTCTTTTTAGGGTTTCCTGATGATTCTCATTCTGATTTTCTGTCATTCGTCACCGCTTTATTTTGAAATTATTTAAATTAAGTTATGGTTCATACGATTATCTAGACATGAGCAGACCCGCCGGGATTCGAACCCGGATCATGGGCTCCGGAAACCCATATGATAATCCATTACACTACGGGTCCTATTTTTTATACCCTATATTTCTCAGGAATTTCATTCTTTCCTTAGCATTTTCATCTGTTTCAACACCAAGTGGTGAAAAGCCATCCATAACTCCAATGATAGCAGCCTGCTCTTTATGTCTGGCAACAAGAACCTTTATGGGGTTAGATGTTGCTGCAAATATGTTGACTATCTCCTGACACTGTTTTATCTGATTTAGAACGCTTATTGGAAATACATTTCTTAGCATAATGAGGAAGCTGTGGCCCGCGGATATCGCCATAAGATTTTTAACTGCCATATCTGTTAATTGCTGATCCGTTCCATCTCTTCTAATAAGTCTTGGGCCTGAAGCTTCAGAGAAAGCTATACCAAATTCTGCCTTGGGATTAGAGGTTATAATTATTTCATAGAGATCTTCAACAGTTTTAATAAAGTGAGACTGCCCAAGAATTATGCCGCAACCATCAGGTATGATCAGATCAACCGTTTCAATATCTAATTCCTTAGCCATACATGGATAGCATTTTCAGCGTGTTAAAATTATCCATAAACAACAGTATATCTGATGATAAATATTTCATGTATGAATATTAATTAATTCCAATTTAGGTATGATTAACCCTTGTATACCTGGTTCTGCATTATGGCTAAAGGAAAGTCAAATAGGATTTAGGTAAATTCATTAAGGTCTGGATGGTCAGGATATCCAGAACAGTGAATGAAAAAATTGCACAAAATAAAAAAGGTTCCCGCAATGAATACATTGATATTGGATAATA
>JAJZJZ010000054.1 GCA_021809755.1 Thermoplasmata archaeon | reverse complement strand
ATAATCATATGATTCCGCATTCATTCATACTTAATTGCTGATTAATAGTTAATGGTTGCTCAAAATTATGTTTATATAGTGTATGTACTTTGAAATCTATTTCAGGTTTATTTTTGGTTCTTATCTATTTATATACGTTTGTCTAAAAATTTGCAAGAAAGTGTTATTACAGCATTAGGTATATGTGGAATATGAGGCAATATGATGGTATACTTTCTGATATAGCAAGGAAGGTAAATCAAGGCAATTCTCCTTCTTTTGACGAAATTGTATACATGTACGATTCTGCTCCTATTAGTGATTTGGGGAGCATGGCAAGATCCATAGCAGATGATTTAACTGGTAAACAGGTAAGTTTTGTCTCCAATATGATTATGAATTATACCAATATATGCAATGTAAGGTGCAAGTTCTGTGCATTCTATAGAACAGGCAGTGAAGATGACGCGTATACTCTTAGTCTGGATCAGGTAGTTGATAGAGTTAGACATTTTTACGAAACCTTCGGTATAAAGCAGCTTCTTATTCAGGGAGGAGTTAACTCTGAACTCCCGCTGGATTATTATCTCACTCTCTTTAATACGCTTCACGAAAAATTTCCGGACCTTGGGATTCATGGACTTTCAACTTCCGAATTATCATTCATTTCAAAGAAAGAAAAAATGAGCATACCTGAACTTTTATCAAAACTAAGGGAAGCTGGTCTGGAGACAATTCCAGGAGCAGGTGCTGAGATTTTTTCTGATGAAGTAAGAAAAATACTCAGAAGGCCCATTGGAAGCGGTAAAGAATGGTTATCCATAATGGAGGAAGCCCACAAATTGGGGATTAGGACAAGCGCAACCATGATGTTTGGACATGTTGAAGAGAGTAGACATAAAGCTGAACATTTATTATCACTGCTGGAACTGCAGAAGAAGTATCACGGTTTCATGTCGTTCACTCCGTGGAACTTTGAGCCGGGCAATACACAACTGGAAAGAGAGAATTTGGTCAAATACAGAGCTGGTGGGGAGGAAGTTCTGAGGAATATTGCCATTGCAAGAATAGTATTCAACAAGCATTTACCCATAATTCAGTCCTCATGGCTTACCAATGGGGTCCAAATGGGGCAAATGGCCATTATGTACGGGGCAAATGACTGGGGCGGCACAATCTACGATGAGAAAGTCATCCCCGCAACAGGAAAAATGGTTGGAAATCTCAGGAAGGAGATAATCATAGAGAGTGTGAAGCAGATAGGAATGATCCCTGTGGAGAGAGATAATATGTACAGGGCTATCAGGAATTATAACTAATGAATGATAACAACCTTCGCAACATAATAAAGAACACCGCTGAAGATTTCATTGTCGATGAGATTCCAATAGATTTTCAAAGAAAGCCTGATGGTAAATATACCATAATTAAGGTGAAACTGACCAATTGGGATACAAACAGGTTTGTATCTGTGCTGGCAAGATCGCTGAGAATCAGCAGGAAGAGAATTACCTTTGCTGGAACCAAGGATAAAAAGGGTGTAACTACTCAATATTTTTGCATAAATGGCACCTATTCAAATGAACTGGAAACTCTGAAAGACTGTGAGATTTTGGAGGTCTTCAGAACGGACAACATGCTCCGAATGGGAGAATTGAAAGGAAATAAATTTTCAATTCGTCTGAACTCAGATCAAGTCGATGATAATGTCATCGAAAACGAAAACAGATTCATAGTTTCTAGTGGAGGATATTGGAACCTGTATGGAGAACAGCGATTTGGAGCAACCCGCAGTAACACGCATAAGATTGGAGAGCAGATAATCAGAGGAAATTTTGAAGCCGCGGCAAAGCTATATCTTTATGATCCAGAATTCGACAGTGATGGATATCGCGTTGATCTCTCAAATAGTTGGGATTATAAAGCCGCACTGGACAATTATCCAGAATTTCTTGGTTTTGAAAGGGCAATCCTCTCTCATCTGGCTTCCGGTGGAGGTTATGAGGATTCACTAGATGTGCTTCCGAAAACCCTTGAAATAATGTTTGTACATGCATTTCAGTCCATGCTGTTTAACAGAATGCTCGAAAAAAGGAAAGAGTATTCAAATTCACCAAAAGCCATATTTGTTGGAGACTTTGTTCATAAGACAGATGAATATTTCAATATTATTGGAGAACAGATTGAAGTCACTTCATTCAATTTTGAGAAAATTTCAAAATTATCCATGGAAAACAAAATAATTGCAGTTATGCCTCTCGTGGGTTATGAAACCGTTTTACAGAAGGGAATTCCGGGAGAAATAATTGAGAAAACACTTGAAGAATCCAATGTCCATAGAGAAATGTTTAGGATACATAAAAATGAAAAGCTCTCCTCTTCTGGAAATTACAGAGGAGTTGGATTTGTTCCACGGGATTTCTCCTGCGTAAATAAATGGCTTAATTTCTCTCTTGGAAAAGGCATGTATGCCACAACATTAATAGGACAAATTTTTGAAAATATTAAAAAAAAGGGACAGGTTTTGTGAGTTTAAATTAAACCCACTTTTTGGAGTTCTTTCTTAACCTTGATTACAGCCTGCTCTATTTCACTTTCTTCCTTTGCTCCTGTACAAACCACTTTACCAGATCCGAAGAGAAGTAAAACCACCTTGGGTTCTTCCACCCTGTAAACTAATCCGGGGAATTGTTCTGGCTCATATTCAACGTTTTCAAGACCAAGTGACATGGCAATATCAGTAAGGTTAAGATCAGCTTCAAGATCATATACAGCAACTATGTTTTGAACCACAATATCCGGGTTATCGTATACTTCTATTCCGGCCTTTTTGAGTCTTCCTATTATGGTCTGGATGGTTAACTTTACATTGGCAAGGTTTTTTGCACCAGTACAATTTACCTTCCCACTTCTAAATATCAAAACTGCTGTCTTCGGTTCTGTTAATCTGTATATAAGTCCTGGGAATTGTTCGGGTTCATACTCTGAACCTTCAAGAGCCATTGCGATCTGACTCAAATCCAGATGTTCAGCAAGTGATGTTGACGCTACAATGTTTTCAATATTGATTTTCTCTCTCTCACTCATATAAATCTATCTGTTATTTATATACAGTATATAAACCCATTATAATTGTTTAAAAGTTATAATAATTGAGTTTTCTTGATTACATGTTCAAGGAAGCTCTAGCCTCTTCTGACATCTTGCTCGGATTCCATGGCGGCTCCCAGACGAGTTCCACGTCAGCCATTTCTACGCCCGGCATATTTTCCACAACTTTCTGAACCTCCGCAAGGATCCATGGGGTGACTGGGCATGTTGGTGCGGTCATTGTCATTTTTAAAAGTACCTTATCGTTGTTAATATCCACTTCGTAAATCAATCCTAGATTGACTATGTCCATCCCTATTTCAGGATCTTCCACAACCTTAAGTTCTTCCAGGATTTCTTCTTTGGTTACCATATTTGTTCACTATATGATTTCAATTAGAAATATTAATGCTTATTATCTTTAGCTGTGACAAATTTGAATGTTTTATGAGATTAGTTCTTATTCAATATTGAACATCTGATTTTTCAATTCCGTTTGAGCAAGATTTTTGAAAGAGAGAATGCTTGCGTCGATTGAATCTTTAATAGAATTCCCGATCCATTTCTCTTCTTTTACATACCTCTCTATTACAGATATATCATACATATCGATTCCTGCCAATTCCTTCAAAGATGGTTCAAATTCCGATGAAGAACTCTCCCCGAAATGTATTCTTCCAAGCTTATCCACGATCACTGAACACATAGATATTAGGAACAAACCCTTTGTGGATACTATCTTGATTCCATGACATAAGCCGATTGAAAAATCATCATCTTCCAAAACTTCGGTTGCCTCCATGGTAGCAATATGATAATTATCCGGAAAAAATGCAATTGAAAATTTATCTTTAACAGTTTTTCTCAACTGGATGTCAATTTCACCAAAGGTCTCTTTGAGATAGTCTATGGTTTCTCCAAGATAGGGTTCCCATATTTTATTTATTGAAACTCTTATCTTTCTTTTTAGATTTCCGTGTTCGTCGATTTCTCCGTTTATTATTCTTCTTGAGCTTATCGGCAGCAGATCCTTTGCCAGCATAAGTGGAACGGTTACAATTGTTAGCTCTTTGAGACCATTCTTCGACCGCTTTTCATTTATTCTCTTTGCTGCACCTTCGGTTTCCTCTGATACAACTATGTGAGTATAGCTTTCCTCCTTGGCAGAATCCCCTTCCGTTGATATCAGTGGTCTTATTGTAAAATCTGAGGATTTCTGATTTAAGTATTCCTCCAAGACCTTCATTCTCTTCTCGTAAGAGACAATCTCATATGGTTTGCTCTTGCTTATAAAAGAAGTATCGGTAAGGCCGATAACTATTGGTATTCCTAAACCTATGGCGGCATCGAGCAGAGCCTTATGACCATCGTGCAATATTGTAAATGTTCCGGCCACTATTACTTTCATTTTTCACTGTTTTACGAATGTTTTCCTTAATCTTCTTATTCCCTCTGCAAGCTGGTCATCGTCTCCATATGTGAAATTGAGACGCATGCTTCTCTTCTGAGCGCCTTTGGTAGTGAACGCCTGTCCGCTAATATACGCAACTCCATTCTTGATGGCTTCCCCGATCATCTGCTTTGTATCCACATTTTGGGAAACTGTGAGCCAGACGAACATACCTCCCTCAGGTTTTGACCAGATTGATCCGTCATTGAATTCACTTTCCAGTGCATTTACCATTATATCTCTCTTTTTTCTGTACATATCTATGTTGAGTGCTACCTGTTTATAGATGGCACCACGTTTGATATATTCATAGGCAACATATTGAGAGAATGTATTCGTCGCGAGATCGAGGGCTTGCTTCATGAGATTGAACTTTGATATTACCTCAGTTGGTGCAATTGTATAACCGAGCCTCAATCCCGGTGTCATTACCTTTGAAAATGTGCCGAGATAGAGAACATCTTCCCCTCCCTTGAGGCTTCTCATGGCAGGTACATGATTTCCATAATATCTCAATTCCCCATATGGATTATCTTCTATGAGAGGAATATCATAACTTCTGGATATTTCTATGAGATGTTTTCTCCTCTCCAGAGGCATTGTATAGCCCGTAGGATTCTGAAATGTTGGTATTGTATAGATAAAGGAAGGTTTTCTACCTTCCTTCATAAGCTGCTTTATCCTTTCCTCAAGAAGTTCGGTCTTCATTCCCATGGAATCCATTTCTATTCCTTCCATTTTAAGACCGTTTGCACTGAATGCAGAAATTGCCCCAACATATGTTGGCTCTTCTGTAATAATCGTGTCACCCGGGTTTGCCAGTACTTTTCCAAGTTCGTATAACCCCTGCTGAGAGCCTGAATTTAATATAACATTTTCAGGCAGGCATTTAATCCCCTGCGTTTTTTCAAGATATCCAGGGAGAATATCCAGTGTTTCCTGAACACCCAGAGTGTTTGCATATTGAAAAACCTGCGCAGACCTTGTTTCTATAAGGTCATTCATAATACTTTTCAATACATCCGAGGGAAACGTCTTTGGATTTGGCATGCCTCCTCCAAGTGATATTAGACCCTTTGTAGAAGCCATTTTTAAGAGCTCACGAATTTCAGATGGTTTCATTCCGTCAAGAAAATACGAGAATTTATAATTCATTCTCTCACGCATGCACATTTCTAATGGAAATATAAAAGTGTTTGAACTCACCAATAGAAAACACTTATAATGTTGCTGAAATTTGAGCGGGATGATATCCACTAGACTGACATGGAAAGTCAGCGTGATTGGCGAACCGGGCTCAGGGAAGAGTTCACTTATTTCAAGAATGGCTTATGACAGCGATTCTGTATCAGGTTCATTGAGAGGCTTGGTCAGGAAAAAAATGAATGTTGTTTACAATGGAGAAACGCGAAATGTTGAGTTTCTTTTTCAGGAAATAGACGGTTTTACTGGTGCTGATAACCTTTTATCGAGTTCAAACGGTGTGATTATTGTTGTGGATATCACAAATCCTGTTGATCTGAAAAGTCTGGTAAAGTTCGTCGACTTTATTTCTAATTTTGGAAAGAACCCCTTAATATTCATTGCTGGATCAAAGGCTGACAGGAGATATGAGGCAAAGATCTGGGAGGAAGATCTGGAACCATTAAGAAAAACCCCTACTACAAAATTATATATGGTTTCATCAAGACAGCCTGACACAGTAAAGAATATGTTAAATGACATAGGTGTCAGCCTGCTGAAAAGAACATTGGAAAGGAAATGAGTTGAGCGGAAAGGCAATCTGCGGAAATCTAGTATTCAACATAACCGGTAACAGAAGCGCAGCCCATATTTTCAACAAATATTCCACTGGCACATTGAAGGGAGACCTTCTCATTCTGGAACCACTGGAAGTTATTTTTTTAGTGTGGAAAAGAAGGATAAAGGCAGAAAATCCGGTATTTAATGATGGTTCATTGTTAGTGAAAGCTATTCTGCAAGAAGATGAAATTCCACTATGGAATGCATACAGAGAACTGAGGATAGCCGGTTACAGGGTAAAGAGAAATGGAATGGATTTAAAGATAAGAGAAAAAATTTCTTCTTCTCCTGTGTTCACCGTGAAGACAATAAGGGAAAATTTCCAGTTTACTTTTGCAGATCTATATAGCTGGATAGAAAACATAGTGGCTGCAGTGGATGATGATGGCGGCGTTACATTTTATAAATTGTCAGAGATCGATATGGAAGGGAGTTCTTCCTTTCAGGAAATTTCAGAAAAGCCTGTGCCTGTGGGAAAGAGATCGGTTATAACTGATGGTTCAATTCCGGAATGGCTCGGTGATTCCACTACAGAAAATTTCACAATTTTATCTGAACTGGAAACAAGATATATTAATGGTCATCCACCAGAAAATCCAGTTGAAATGATTTATCATGATCTTTTCAAGAAGAAGACTATTATCAGAACAGGATTCAAATATGGCTGCAACTTCAGAATATATCTGAATGAATTGTCATCTCACGCAGAGGCACTTGTTCATGTGTTTGACAGGGAAGAAGGTTGGTACGCGATTTCAAGGGCTGTAAGAGTGGCTGGGGGAGTTAAAAAGAAAATGATCTTCGCAGGAATTCTTGAATCTCAAATAAAATATGTTGAAATAAAGAGAATGAAATCTTTTGTTAATGATGATGAAAATAAAGAGGATGAATCAGATCTGTGATTCAAAGTCCTCAACTGAGAATTTGTATTCTGAATAATCTTTAATTTCTCCCTTTTTCAGTAGTATCTCTCTTGCGAGTAGCCAATATACAAGGGCCAGTGATCTTCTGCCTTTGTTGTTGCTTGGAATGACAATATCAACGAAATCGGTAGTGTTGTTTGCATCGCAGAATGCTATGACTGGGGAACCCACATTTCTTGCTTCTTTCATTACCTGAGTATCTGCCAGTGGATCCGTTACAATGATTGCCTTAGCTTCTGTGTATGTCTCCAAATTTGGATTTGTAAGTGTTCCCGGAATAAATCTTCCAATGATTGATCTTGCTCCCGTTACCTCTGAGAACTTTGTTACTGGTCTGAATGCATACTGCCTCTGAGCAACAACCAGAATTTCACTTGGGTTGATGCGTGAAAGCATCTTTCCTGCAACCTTTATCATTTTATCAGTATATTTGAGATCAAGGATGTATAACCCATCGTTTCTTATCTTGAAAATATACTTGAGCATATCCTTTGTCTTAAGCTGTGTTCCTATCTGTACACCAGATTTCTGATACTCTTCTTCTGAGATCAATAATTCCTCTTCCATTGTTACCAACTCTTTTGAATTTAAGATTCGCTGTAATCGATTCTATATATTTATTGATTTATGTTTTCATCATTTGTTACATGAAAAGCTTTCAGTTTATCTCACGGGATATTCTGTCCCGTTTTATTAATATGATTGAGAACACTATTCCCATTCTATTGTTCCAGGAGGTTTGTGCGTGATATCGTATGAAACCCTGTTTATTTCTGGGAATCCATTTGTAATCTCAATGGACATCTCCTCAAGAATGTTCCAGTCAAGCTGTGAGAATGTTGCAGTCATAGCATCCAGAGAATCAACGCATCTTATGACAACACTATATCCATAGCTTCTCTTATCACCATGAACACCGGTTGTTTTCACAGGGAGAAGAACAGCAAAATACTGCCATGGTCTCTTATCTCCGGAAGTCCTTTTTTCAATGGTATCTTCCACTATCTGTGTAACACCTTTCAGTAATGACAGCTTCTCCTCTGTAATTTCACCTATAATTCTTACTCCAAGTCCCGGGCCGGGAAATGGCTGCAGATCATCTTTTAAACCCAATTCCCTGCTTAACTCCCTTACATCATCCTTGTATAGATCACGAAGCGGCTCTACAAGTCTAAGGTTCATTTTTGAAGGTAGTCCGCCCACATTATGATGTGTTTTTATGGTTTCCCTTCTGGAACCCCCACTTTCAATCCAGTCAGGAGCAATGGTGCCTTGCAAAAGATATTCAGCACCATATTTTTTGGCTTCATCCTCAAAGACTTCGATGAATGTTTTTCCAATAATCTTTCTCTTTTCCTCTGGATCTGTTATTCCTTTCAGATTATGAAGAAATTTTTCCTTTGCGTCAATAATCTTTCCGTTTATTTTGAATTTCTCGAAAATTGCCCTGACTCTTTCAGGTTCGCCATTCCTCACAAGTCCGGTATCCACAAAAACTGATAAAACCTTGTCATGCACTGCTTTTTCGCATATTACCGCAAGAAGGGTGCTGTCAGTTCCTCCTGAGCATGCAAGAATTCCTTTTCCCTTCAGATTTCCATTAATAAAAGAGATAATTTGTTTTAATTCCTGAGATTCTGTCAAAATTTCTACCCATCAGGTCTTCATTATTGCGCCCAAGAATATGAGAAGTCCTATGACTATTCCTATGATGGCGGCTACAACATAGTAGATAATTCCAACTATGACCTCATTGAAGAGCGTAACTCCTGTGAAGGTATATTCTCTTAAAACATAGATTGCCACAGCAACTATAGCTGCTCCAACAATCAGACCTCCTCCCACCATTCTGCTCTTCCCGCTTCCGAAATAAGCAGTCATGGCTCCGAGAACCAGCAGTGATAGAGCCAGCAGGGCCATAATAACCAAAACAAATACGTCCCAATTCCAAGGATTCCACGGATAACTAATCATTTTTTATCACAACTTTACTCCAGTTAGCGTTTTAGTGTCTATAACACCATCTATTTTCCTGATCTTGTCAACAACAATTTTTCCAAGTTCGCTGAAGTCGTTAACATCTATCTTCACTATAAGGTCATATTCTCCAAAGAGTGGATGAATCTCAACGATATAGTTAACCTGAGATATCTTATTATAAACTTCATGTTCCTTTCCCGGAACTGTGCTGACAAGTACAAAAGCTATAGACAATTAGACACCCTATAACGCAATGATTCTTATCATATAAATCTTTCATAACTGACCATCTGGCTTACTCATATGATTATTCCAGCATTATTGTGAAGTTCTCACCCTGCCATTTTTTTTCATTTTCCCAGAATATTGTAAATGTAAACGAGTTGCTGTCTTTCTCGTTTGCTGTTTCAAAATCTGATAAAAATATCCCCGTATGAAACTGGGTATTCTCAACATCTTTGACACTAACCCACTTGTCGAAGGAATAGTGTATTTGTGCCGCCTCACTGAGAACTATTCTTATCATTTCACCTTTTTTCACCCTTCTTATCTGATCCCTGAGATTCCAATAATTTATGTGAGATTCAACCTTGGAATCAACATACCTGTTATAAACAAAATCAAGCTGATCTGATACCTTAGCATCCATAATAGAATGACATAGTTTGATATATTCAGCGTGTGCCCATACCAAGGGCATTGCTGATCCTGAAGGTTTTCCATTGAACAGACCTCTTTTTGGAATATCATCTGAATCCCATATCTGCTCCGGGATTAGACCACCGGTGCTGGTCATCTTTTCCATTGTTGAAAGAAGTCTCTGAGCTTCTTCGAAATTACCACTTGCTATTTCATAGTGGCCTCTTTCACCAACAAGAAGTGGCCATCCCCTCCCAATACCTGTGCCATCAAATGCACTTCCATCAGGATGTTCCCCATATCCATCATGATTATAACGGTGCCAAACGGGACCGCTTCTGGTTTGGGTCAGGAGCATATCATCTATGACTTTTATAGTATTTAGAATTTTTTTGTCTTTTGCGCTTCTGATTCCAAATCTTACCATGGCTGGAGCATCCATACAGATGAGATCGGCAGCGGTGAATTGCGAGTGTTCCACCGGCCGATTTTTAACAGAGACAGGTTCGTTTCCATTGGATGGATGAGTGGAATCTCTTCTTGTAATTCTCATATAATAACCTTCCACAGAACTTTTTTTGGAAATATTTGTGTTCATCACATATAGTGAACCATCTATCCTTGAGTTGATGGAATCGGCGAAGCTCATGCATAAATTAGCTTCTGCTTTCATGCCAAAGGCCTCAAATAATTTTGCAGCGCATAACAACCCCGTTATTTCAACGGATATTGTAAATGGTGTAATACCGCCATCCTCTTCCCATCTGTCCTGATCAGTTGCAGGACCGTTTAGGATTATATAGTGAACCGCTTTTCTAAGCATTGCAATAAGCGCGTCTGATTTTCCTATGATGCCTTGGGAAAATAAGCGATATGCAAGAATTAAGGGGAATGCAGTTTCATCCATCTGTATGCCGTGCCAATAGCTCTTTCCGTCCAGCCATAAGTTCTGAAACCAATGACCATCGTTCTCCTGAGTAGCCATTAAGAATCTGAATGCGCTATAAGCTCCTTCCTTATCACCTGCAATGAGAAGGCTCTCTGCAGCTTCCACCATATCTCTGGGCCAGATAAGATGATATCCGCCTATGTCGTTATCTCCCTTTGTATTTCCCCATGGTATGGACAGGCTTGCTATTATGGCTCCTGGAAATTGGCCCTTTGCCTGATGGCACTTCAATACGATGATACTTTTCCTGTATAACCTGAAACGTTTTGACAATTTCTCATCTA
>JAJZJZ010000053.1 GCA_021809755.1 Thermoplasmata archaeon | reverse complement strand
CTGGAAAAAATAGAGAAGATAATAAAGGCATAAGAATCCACTTGAATAAGAATGGGCCCGTGGGGTAGCTAGGATATCCTAATGGCCTTCGAAGCCGAAGACCCGGGTTCGAATCCCGGCGGGCCCGCTCTCTATACGGTTTAGTTTTTTGCAAAAAACTCTATAATGCCCTATCTAAAATCAATTGATCCGTATAGGTATATCATGAGTCTCCCCCTTCCTTTGTATAGTGCGGGGTGGATTTTTGGATATAATAATGACTAAATAAAAGCAATCGCCATCCGATCGAGTGATCTTGTATATTCTTTTTAACCAGTTCTGATTCCGTGAGCTGAACCTTTTAATTTTGGACAGGTATTCCCTTTTCAATTAGACATTTTTCTTCAACCTCCTTTTCCTTTCTATTCTGTTCTTCAATATTCTTTCCTCACTTCTGTTCCCGCCTTCCATGGATTTATCCCTGAAGCCATCTTCCTCACACCGTCTCCTTTCAAACTCATCCGGTGGAAGGTAATCAATGAATGAGTACGGTTTTAAATTGTTATAATCTATGAATTTCAGCTCCATCAAATTCTCTGCATCCTGAAATGCTTCCAGATCCGCCAAAACTTTCATACAGGGTTGAGAAGTATGCAAATCAAAACCTGATCGCGGATACCCACCTGATACAAAACCTACCTTTACAATTTGTTTGTATTTTACCCTGGCTTACCACCAATCAGGTCAGGATGAAGTGTGCGAAGGGCCTAATCACAGACTGCTTCTCTGGGATGCTAATTCGGTTAAGGCACCCCGGAAATACATCGAATGCTGGAAAGCATCGATAAAAGAAGCTGAAACCATATTCAGCAATATGAATAAAACCGCGCTTTATTATATTTTAAGTAGTTTTCATATATTTCATCAGATTTCCATAAGTTGGAATTATCCTGGAGGCTAAGGATAGGTCCCATAAATTCCTTCACTTTTCATTCTTTAATATTTTCCTTCAGGATACCATCAGCATAATACCCTAGGATTTACATCGAACTCATTTAGATCGGTTTATTATTCCAGATATTCCATGCAAGATCGGTTCAATATATTCTTTAGGATATCCAGGATATCCATAAGATCAATAGATCTTTATCACCCTATCCCGTCAAATTGCTCAATTATTTTAGATAGTAAAGAATAGTAAGGTTGATTTTGCGCTATCAGGGATTTATTATTAGCATGTTCCTTTAGGGTGTCCAAGGATCAATTAAATGTTCGACAGTTGTCAGATATTATTAATCTTACAATAATGGTGGGATATGGACGCGAACCATATCCCACTGATTATGGAAAGGTTGGATAAGATTGTTTCTGAGGATAGATCGAGAAAGTTCTCGAATAGCCTTATCGTCAAGATCCTTGTGATCCTTCAGATCTATCGCATTTCTTACAGATCTTCAGGAAAGTTCTTCAACAACCATCCGGAACTCATGAGCATTGTTGGGATCAAGAGGATTCCAAACTTCCGCACACTTTCATACAGGGCAATCAGAATGGACTGGCATGAGATCAATGCCAGTCTCATTGATCTCATTGACACAGGAAATCATTGTAAACCCATGGAAAGGATACAACTGCACAGAGAAGGAGAAAGTCTGGAAGGTATAAAGATCCTGAAAGTAAATGGGGTTACGGAACAAAGGGCTTTCAATATGGTATGAAGATATAAGTGTCTCAGGATATAGATTCCACTGCCATCCTTGAATGGAATATAACAACTGCATCCATTCATGATAGCAAAGTCGCCATAGAAATGATAGATTCCGTACGGTACCATGAATACATACTCATGGATGCAGCATATGATTCCTCTGAAATATATGATTATGTAATGGAGAACACACATGCACTTCCTGTGATAGATACAAATAAAAGAAGAGGGATTGTTCCCAATAATCTGGCATTCAACAGGAAGCAGGGAATAATCATCAGGGAAAGGGAGAAATCAAGATACAGGCTAAGATGGGAAATAGAGCGGACATTCTCCATTCTGGAAGAGATACTGCATTGTGAGAATATTTTTTATCTAAGTAACAGGAATTACGATGTCACTATGGGTGAAAGGATAGTAGCATACAACTGCATCGTCATAGTGAATCAGATAAGGCATAGACCAAAAAGAGAAATAATGGATATTGTCATTTGACGAATAATTGGACACCCTACATGTTCCTTTTTTGTTTTGGCCTTTCCTTCAAAGCAGATTTATTTCATCTTTCTATGCAAATAAATTACCAATACATAACTTTTTATGAGCATAATTTAATTACCGTTTATGAAAAGAAGGATTAAAATCTCGTTGAGGGTTTTTGTTATCTTTGTAAGTTCTTTGATGATTCTTGGATTATTCTCAGCCGTTTCATTTGACAATACGGGTAGTCATTCAATAATTTCTGGCAATTCTAATCCCGTCCATATTGAAGTTAGAAAAGCATCTCAAATGTCATATACCCCGACTAAACTTTCACCTTCAACTACTCAATCAAATCAAATTAATGTCTTTCAACACTATTCTAAAGAACCTGCACCTATGGGGATTGCCGATTATGGTATCGGTTATAATAATGTTCCATATAGCTACAATACAACATCATTCCTTGGCATAGTCCATATAAACTCGATACATACAGATAACAATTCATTATCCACACCTGCAGATATGACCCTTCAGCTAAATGTTAACATGGTATTCAATGATGGGAGTACAAAGTATGTATACTGGGTACAAGATGTAGCTTTTTTAAACACAAGTTCTGGAAATCATTTAGTCGATTTTATTGATAATATTTGGAACATATCATCTGTAAACGCAAATATGCATAATTCTACAATCTTAGGAAATGGTACGATAGGAAATTCTTCTGGGAGTGGTTACTATTTTGATTTTGCGAATTCATCCTTACCCGGTAATAACATTGTTCTGCAATATCCAACGAATATTGAATTTAAGATTGTTTCCATAATTACTAGCAATAATAAGCCAGAAGTTGCCTTCATGTACAACGATGGATACGGTTGGATTACTTATGATAATGTGCAATTTAAATTTGTGGATGACTTAACGTCAGATTATGGTTTTGTTGTTAATGGGCACTCCTACGAACCTGATGGCTATTCTTATTACGATGCAGAACTTATTCTAGGTGGCCCCGGTGGAGGTACACAGACATATGATACATCATCAAATGTACAATTACAACTGGAATACTGGAACGGACACAACTTTCAACAAATCGTGAACGCCTTCAACTTTGGAAGCGACACAGCAGAAGGCATTGAGAATGTAATGGATAGTGGAATGTTTTACACCAACAACGGCACCTTATTTGCTAAAGTTACTAACGGTAATAGCAGTTTAGAGCAGATATATAATCAAAAAAGTATCGGAATAATAAATTTATCATCAAATTTACAATCAGGAGAATTACTGGTTAACGGAACTCCTTATCGCTTTGTAAATGATGACGTTAACGTTACATTGGCCCCTGGGTACTATAACTTAAAATTATACAATTCTAATGGTTTTCTGGTTGCCCAAGGTAATTTTAGCTTAAATGCTAGCGAGTATTTGCCACTTGTGACATCAGCCTCAGTTTACACAGTTACCTTTAACGAGTCCGGATTGCCTTCAGGGGCATGGTATGTAAATCTCAGCAGTGGAATGGATTCAGGTCCCATCACGGGATCATCCTATTCATTCCAGTTAACGAATGGAACATATTCGTACACAATAGCAACATCCAATAAGATATACGAGCCCTCTGCCTATTCTGGATCATTTACTGTTAACGGTGCGTCAGTATCTGAATCGGTTACATTCAGCAAGGTTCTATACACTGTAACATTCACAGAAACCGGATTACAATCAGGAACATCATGGTCAGTCACACTTAACGGCACAACTGAATCATCCACATCCGGCACAATAACGTTCTCCGTACCGAACGGTACATACTCATACACGATCGCCACATCGGATCGCACATATGAACCGTCTGCATCATCAGGTTCGTTAACAGCCAATGGAAAGAATCAGATAATATCCGTAGCCTTCACTGAAGTTAAGTATACGGTAACATTCAAAGAAACCGGATTACAATCAGGAACAACTTGGTACGTTAATTTGTCCAATGGACAAAAGTTCTCATCTACAACAGATGTTATATCATTCTCTGAACCAAATGGAACATATTCGTACACAATAGCAACATCCAATAAGATATACGAGCCCTCTGCCTATTCTGGATCATTTACTGTTAACGGTGCGTCAGTATCTGAATCGGTTACATTCAGCAAGGTTCTATACACTGTAACATTCACAGAAACCGGATTACAATCAGGAACAACTTGGTACGTTAATTTGTCCAATGGACAAAAGTTCTCATCTACAACAGATGTTATATCATTCTCTGAACCAAATGGAACATATTCGTACACAATCGGAAATATATCTGGATATTCTGTTTCGTCATCGTCAGGTTCCATATCCGTTAATGGGGCCAGTGTATCAAAAACTGTTTCATTCACACCCATCAATAAATCGACTCCACCATCTGGCATAGCCAGCACAGAGCTTTACGGTATAATTGGTGTGATTGCGGCAATTGCAGTAATCGGTTCTGTGTTGGTAATTATGAGGAAGAAGAGATAATCTCTCTTCTAAAATTCTTGTTTTCACGCTGCTCCGTTAGAAAAAGAATGATATAAGAATTAATTTGGTTACTATATTAATCGGATACCGATCAGTATTTTTGGCTTGATTTTGGTATCATGTAAGAAAGTTTTAAATTTATAATAATTGAATTTTTAGGATCTCATAAGTTTGTTGTATGTGGACTGAGACCTCTGCCACCAGATATATGATCGTATCCCTGTATTTCTCTGCCTTGATTCCATAGGATCGTTTGAATGCTGTTGTGATTTTGTTATTCAGTCCTTCCACAACATCTGAATTTATTCCAGATTTTATGGCTTTAAGAATTCCGTTGAGATGCCTCTTCATGGTCTTTCCAAGCTTGATTATATCGGGCATCCTTAACCTGGATGTCCATGATATCCATTTCATCAGATATGATTCAGCAATGCCAGCATTAAGGTCCCATAATCTTTGGAGTGCAATCTTGAAATGATAGGCATGTGTAAACGCTCATTAAAAAAATATCCAAAATCTACCAAGTAAAATTCCCCACCTGTATTTATACTTGTCTTCATTTAATCACTCCTTCCTCATTGTCGGTAATTCATTCTTGATAGGGTACATGATTTGCTGTAATTTCGAAAAGATCCTGTACATTCCCTAATACTCCTCCATATTAATATACCTTCTCCCTGTTATCCACTCTTCATTTATATCCATCATTATGGTAACAACAAGCCTCAGAAGAGACCGCTCTGATGGAAATGCCCCAATCTTTTTTGTTCTTCTCTTGAATTCCAGGTTAAGCCTTTCCAGTACATTTGTTGTTTTGAATAGATTTTGAACTTATTGTCTCTATTTTGTTGTATTCCAAACTCATCTTATAACCGTCCATTTCTTCTATTAAGATATTACTGATGTCAAGTAACACAATATTGCCTATGATTGTGTTTTCTCTTCCCTTTACTTTTATTTTGACCAACAATGAAGGCAGTTTTTTCTCTTCTATCAGCCTAAGCATATAATTCCTTTCTATGCCTCTTATCGTTAGTTTCTTTATGAAAAGCATGTAAGTAATGACAATAATTCCAATAACAAGTATTGCTATGAGTTGAAGCTGATTTTCCTCCACCGTGTTGTTAGGAGAAAGGCTTACTGCGCTCATAAAAACATCCATTATTAAAGTTGAAACTAATAAAGTTTCAACTAATTCGATCCATTCTATTATTTTGGTCAAAGAGTCCGTTATTTTATCCTCATTTTTATGATAAAGGGAAGCAAGTTTACTAATAGTGAATAAGTAAAAAACTAAAAATATTGAAGAAACTATTACCATTATCATGTGGAATACATCTTGAGTGAAGTGAATTAAACCAAATATACCTAATATTAAAAAAATAATCACTAATGAAAAGAAAATGAAAGCGTCATAATAGTAGAAGTGTGGTTTATGAAGTTTTTTCAAGGCTTTATCTAAGTCTTGATTTTCAAATTTCAATAATCGAATAATTCTATTTCTGGAAAAGAATGAAGGGATATTACTTCTAGAAAAGAAGACTGCCAAAATACTAGATATTGCTCCAATTAGGTAAAGAAGGTTATTAGTGGAAATATACATATTTTACTTGACCTTAATCCGTTTCTCTATTAAGGATTTTTTAGTGGACCTATTAAATGATTACATTCAATTTGTCAACAATCTGCTCATACCAGTAATCAGACTGTTTTGCTTTCGACAGGTAGAGCAAAGAACCAACAGAACCTGATGCTATACTTTCTACAAAATCCGCCACTCCTTCAGTCACATTATTGTAAATTAAGAAGTTGTAAAACCATTTGGAAAGGTATTTGGGATTCAAACCAGATTTGCTAATCTGGTGAGTGATAATGTCAACATATATGTAGAATTTGTGAAGTTCAGGTATTAACTCCTTAGGCATATAAATGCAGAATGACCGCGTATACCCCCTGCTATAATGTAACTGATATTTAGCGAATTTGAAATTTGATATTAACAATCAATTTTGATGGTTCGCAATCCTTGACCATCTTCACCAATTCAGTGATTTTTGCACCTGAAAAGGCAAGGAGTTAAAGATTGTACGAAAACGCTTATCTTTGAGTTGTTTAAACGCTTTCACTACTTCATTGTTTGAAGGGATGTAGTTGTCTGGCTTGGATTGCTTTAGAGTTAGTTTCTTTTTGAACTTTGTCACTTATTCATCGCTAAGCAGAGATTATTTGGATAGGTTATTGAGATAACTTCTCATAGCAATACTCTGCGTGTCAGTTATATTATCTGAAATATCACTGATATCTTCGCGTATAAACGCCGTTAAAGTATGCATCAAATCTTTTATGTAACCATATGACAATCCCTGTGAAATCTACTATTTTACATAATCACGTTTGTGCTTACTGAATGCAGGTATACACTAATGCTTTCCAAAGTCTTGTTTCTCAAAAATGGGAATGTTGCCTCAAAAAATTCTCTTAACTTTGTTTCAAAGAATTTTGGCATGTTCGAACCTTATCGAGCCCGTCAATAGCGTCCCGAAAGTTGTGTATTTATAAAGGATGCCACCTTTGGAACATTTCCCTATTAATTAACATATTTTAGCTCAATTTTTCTACAAAGGGAGTCATCAGAATTTTAATTTTAAGATAATTGAAAAGTTCTATAAATTTCATAAACATAATGGAAAGTGGAGAAGAAGTGAATGAGAAATTCCAAATATAAGAGATATGGAGAAGAGATTCAAAGACATCTGCAAAAGGAAAATCTGCTGGTACTTCCAGAAAAATATGATGCAGATCCAACCGAAGAAAAAATATGGTACTCCCATTCGTACCCAATTAAGGCCTTTGAAAAATTTCTTGGATATTATGACAGTGACGAGAGAATCGCTTATAATCCATCAATTTCTTTTAACACAGATTTTTCATTCTGCCTTTCAGCCTGTGTTTACCTGAAAAAAACAGGAGAAGACAGGGTTATTCTTGATGGAGAAGAAAACGAAGCATACACAAGAAAGGCCAATTTTGCGCTGACAAAATTCAAGAAGGATTATTCCATAAGTGGAAGTTTCAAATTCTACATAAAGCGATACAGGAAATATCAGAAGGCAAAGGGGATGAGCGAGTCATCGGCTGTGGCCTCTGCTGTGAGTAAATCTCTCATTTCATGTACATTCAATGGACAGGCAGACGGAGATTTTCCCCTGCAGTCACGATATGCCAGATATGTCTCCGGTTCAGGCACAAGAGCAGTTTTCAACGGGATATCCATGTGGCTTTCCTATCCCGGAATGAGAAAGGAGGACTGCTTTGCAGTAAAAATAGGGGAAATACCACAGGACATTAAATATGGCATTTTTCCAAAAAACAACCAGTCACCAACTGATAGCGCACATCTCAGGGCGGTAAAATCTCCATTCTACAATTCATGGGTCAACGAAAAATACAAATTCATCAGAAGGAACATGAAACGTTCCTTTAACATTGATGACCTGCTGCAGAGATCAACTGCGGACATGCTAAGCCTTAATTCCGTTCTGCTTTCCTCCGGTCTGATGATTCAGACGCCTGAAAGCCTTCGAATACTTGACAGAGCCCTCAAGTTTAAGGAAAAACAAGATAACTTTTACTTTACGGCCGACACCGGCCCGTCAATTATGATATTGAGCAGGGACGCAAGCCTCATAAAGGAATTCAGAGAGGGGATCGATGATAATTTCCTTCAGGGTGGCTTTAATTTCAGCCAGCACATTGATTACATGGAGAAGTTTAAAAAAGAGGCATCAATGGCGCTTGGATTTAGATAATTTTGGGAAATGTACATTCAGTTATCTTTTCATACATTTCAGCCCGGATTATTTCAGGTTCATACTCCTCCATATTTTTTTCAGTCAATCTGGCTATAAGGTTTCTCCTGTACATTCCGGGTACAATAATCCTGGATGAAATTTTGTCCCCGCTTACAGTCAGAAGATTGCTATATATGGGTAGCCTTACCCCATTAAATTTTTTATAAAGAACATCTAGAAAAGGAATATTCAGATCGCCTTCAACAAGTTCCTTATCAATCTTCACCGAATTTAAAATTCCCTGTGGGCTGCCATAAAATACGGCCCTTCTAACACCGGAAGTGAAAACGCCCTTAACCTCAGCATTATAATCTCCAGTAATTCCAGTTTTTTTAGAATTGTTGAAAAGGATCTCAAAAACATATGGGCTGTATGAACTTATAAACCATCCAATATCAGTTCTTATGTCGCGATAGGAATCCATCTTTTCAATGACAAGTGGTCGCGGCCTTTTTTCAGAGATCAGTAATTGCGATAATTTATCGGTTACAGAGTGATGGAATCTGAAACGGAAGTAATGTACTCCATCCAGGATATATGAAATGTCAGGAACCACTGAGGGTATTTCCAGGATATCCTTAAGGAAGTTGTACTCGGGATATTTTTCGCTGGAAGCGTATAAAGTATAAATGCCCTCTTCATGCTTTGCCCCATAGGTTTTCAGAAATATTTCAAGATCTCTTTCGGTTGTATCTTTAAAAAAATAATAGAGCATTCCCACACTTTTCTCATTCTTTATCATTATGGACGGTATATTCAGACTGTATCTTTTGCTGAAAATCTCAATAGGAAATGCGTTGTAATTGGAAAGTATCAGCTCCCTATCAAGTGCATCCTCCGGCTTCACCTCACCCAGAATATGATCTTCAGAAGGCATCATACTATTGAATTATACTTATGTATATAAATATTGGATCATATCTCCAGAATATCGTTAAGAACTGCTGATGCAGTTTCTGTCGGGCCATCAAAATCTTCCCATAGGCTGATTCCAGCCCTGCCTTCGAATTTAAAATCGGCTGCCATTGCTGTCCTTTTCATCGATAGATAGGGATCGTGCTGCTCAAGAATCTCCAGTCCAGACCTTAAAGAAAAACCACCTCTGGAATCAATGGTTACAAGAAGCATACTGTTATTTGTTTTCTCAGGATCGAAACCGCCATATTTAATTTCCCCAAGCCTTAAATTTTTCCCGAAGAGTGAATTGGCCAGAATAACTGCCTTTCTCGCTGAATCCTTTCCTGAAAGATCGTCCTCCATTTTTTCCTCAGCAATTCCCATTTCCCTTGCTTCCCTTATGGCATCATCCATTGTCATCCCGGAATTGATGGCCTTAATTATGAAATTGCTTGTTAAATTGACTATGCCCCTGAAATAGGTTATGTGGAAATATCCTGCTGAATGCCTTATTGTGGTGAAAATCGGCAAACCGCCTGCAACCGTGGCTTCATATAGAATATCCCTTTGAGAATTTTCCTTGCTCTTCATTATTTCTTGCCAGTAGTTAGATAAGCCAGATTTATTGGCTGTCACCACGTCCTTCCCCTGATCAAATTGCGATTTGTAGGTTTCCATTTCCAATTTACCGTCGGGTGTTGCTGACCTTAAATCGACGTAAACATCGTAATCCGGGGTCATTTCATTTCTAGAATAATTTTTGGGGTTTTTCATGAAGTCCTGAATATCTTTGAGAGTTAGATTTTCGGACTGAATCAGGCCTCTTCTATTCTCCATTCCTACTATTTTCAAATCAGGGCGGTATGTTACTATGAGATCAATAAGCTTTTTTCCCACGTTGCCGGTTCCTGCAATGAATATTCGCTTCATTTCTCCTCTGCCGGATTAATCTTACCTGCCGAAATGACCTCATCCCCCTCATCTACATCTATCAGTTTTACCCCTTGAGAATTCCGTCCCAGTTCCCTTACGGTATCTACCTCGATTCTAATGGTTTGTTCGTTTTTCGTCATAATAATTACACCATCATCGTCGGAAACTGGTAAGGCAGCTACAACCTTGCCGGTCCTTTCCGTGATCTTCATTATTTTTACTCCAGATGAACCTCTGTGATGTACTGGGAAATCTGCCTCCGGCGTTCTCTTTCCTATACCTCTGGATGATATTGTGAGGATATCCTCGCCTTCCTGGACTGGAAAAGCCTTCAATATGTACTCCTTTTCACCTATTTTCATGGACTTCACGCCACGGGATGCTCTCCCAGTGTGCCGCATCTCTTCGGATTTGAACCTGGCGGCCTTGCCGGAATCTGATACTACAATTATATCCCTTTCTCCATCAATAAAGAAGACGGATGATAATTCGTCATCATCATCAAGGCTTATCGCCCTGATGCCGTTAGCCCTGACATTCTGAAACTCTGAAAACGGTGTCTTTTTGATGAAGCCTCTCTTTGTGGCGAGTATGAGAAAACCGGAAGAATCCTCGTTTCCTTTCATCATATCGGTTATTTTTTCCCCTTCTCCAAGTTTCAGTATCGCGGAACCTATTACCCCAACACCCTTTCTACTTTTACTCTCTATCCCATAGGCTTTCATAGAGTACA
>JAJZJZ010000052.1 GCA_021809755.1 Thermoplasmata archaeon | reverse complement strand
TATCCAAAAATACCTTCAGGGATTGCAATCAATAAACTTGATCCTTAGAATGCCACTGTAGCTCAGTAGGTAGAGCAGCTGATTCGTAATCAGCAGGTCGGGGGTTCAAATCCCTCCAGTGGCTTATCTTGCAAATTATTGAGTTTTTAACAAATTGTATGTGATTATTTGTGCTGTGTTTGAAATTTTTACTTTCCTGTAAGTTTTCACTGAGTAAATACTGCATTTTATGTTGATTTTCAATTACTTTTCACATGTTCAGTAATGAGATTTTTCTTCTACCTAATTATACTGAATTTTACATAATTTGATTCGCACAAATTTTCTTCACCAAGCCTCGTTTTTTTTAAGTCCTCCAGATTTCAAAGTGAGGCTGGTATCTTATTTGATTAACAGAATCCCTAAATTGCAAAGTCTATATCCTACAATAGATTATATTATTATCCTTTTTAGATTCACTTCTCATCGGATGATCGAACCGAATAAAATAATTGGAAAATTCATATGTTTACTAGATGGATTAGAGACGAGAGAAGATTTTTACAGTCTTCAGTATAGTTTGTTGGATACTTTATACGAAGTAGAAAAAGCCATTTCAATTTCCAAAGATAAACCTGAGTCGATACCATATATTTTAGGAATGGGACCCGCCACTGATGAAGAGAAAAAAAGTTGGCATTTACATATCTAGACAACGCAGAGTTCGCAAAAGAGATTTTATTGTCATTTGGAGATTCACTGGCTTGGATATTGCTGAGTAGGGAATTCATCCGGGGTTCGGTGGACGAAAGTAAAGGAGGCAACATAACCTTTCGTTCAGGTTTTGAATCAGAGGTTGAAACTCTAAAATTAATGGAAAAGAAGAAAGACACATATGCAGTACTCTGTGATTTGACTCATTGTTTGGGAATCTCAGATGTGATAACTATCGGTCCTGATGGAATGAACATGATAGAAGTTAAGTATTCCTCATATCCGAATAGTGATTATGATCTAAGTAAGGATAACCGATTTGAAAAACAGAGAAGGAAAATGAGTTGGCTTAGGAAGTATTCCTCTGTGAAAGAAGGGGAATTGCCTTTTATGGAAGGTCAATCAGAGAAATTTGAGAAAAAATATGGCATAAATCTTCACTCAAAACGAATTATAACAAATATAGAAGACCGTCACTACTTCAAAGAGCTTGAGGATGTAATATTAAGGGCCAAGCAAGAAAAGAATGGGTTTGCATATACTACCCTAGATGGGGTAGGCCTTTTAGAAGCGTATTATTATAAAGAAAATGAAATGTGGATTAGTAATGCGTTAGATTCAATCGGCATATGTAAGAAAGACGATGCACTCATACTAAGCTGTTTGAACAAGCATATTACGGAGTTTTCTGATATTATCCCAATACCCCTATTCGACATTTCACAAACTACAAGATATGATCTGTTGACACAGAATGTTACAGTTTTTGTAACCTATCCGGTAAAATACTTAATCCAACTTTTTTCCAAAGAAGGCGTAGATGCCAATTGGGATGAAAGCCTGACACTCTCAAAAAAACAAAATGGCCATTCTGTAGTAGTGCAACCTTATCAGATCAATAGATTGTTATATGAATTGTTAACTCCTGACAGTTTCGTCAAAATGCTATCTACAGCAATTGACATCTTAGATTAAACGTATCAGCTTTATCAGTACTGTCACTCCAACCACTTCACGCCCTAATCTGCTATTTTAGGACCAGTCAATGATATATAGTATAAATTATACGTATACAACAATTATATTGTCACTGTTTAGACAGGGGAAGCTCGCCGAGGTAGATATACGGCAGTCCACGAATATCTGTAAGATTATATACCTTAAGTAAATAATTCAATTGAACTAGTGGCGTTCTCTCCCAGTATACCGAAACATCCACAGGGAGCAGTTCAGGAGATACGAAAGTATGAAAACTCGTTGACAATGTATATAGAAGGAGATGTAGTCGAAGAGATGCACAAAAGGCATCTTAATTTGTCCAAGACTACTGAGATAGCGCTACGGAAAGAACTTTTTTCAGAACGGATGAACCAATGACAGGGAAAAATGAGAGAGTGCTGAAACACTCTCGAAACAAAACCATGAGTTGCCCAACCCAAGGAGGTCTTTGCTTTGAATAGCAATTATGATTATGATTTTCAATTTAATGGTGTTTTCCCTGATGCCGATGGCTACATTCTCTCAAACGATTTTTTCAAACCTGAAGATGTGTTTGAACCATCATACAATCCTGATGTGTCATACGAAGAAGAGGAAAGGATACGAAATGAAATCAAAAGACATTTTCTGAGTCCTGAAGTGATACCTCTAAGAGCACCTTGGGGATTAGAAAAACCACTCTTATGATCCGCAATTACTGGTGGCGCAGAGACAATTCTGCACTCATATCACAGTCCTATGAACATCTGGAGACACATCTTGAGAGAAATAGAGTACTTAAACACCAAAACGTCATAATCGTCAAGGGACTTGATAAGTTATGTCCCATTGCACAAAAGAATCAAGATCGTGTAGCCATACTTAGGAACATGGGATTTGAAACAAAAAAAATTCATAAGATAATTGTTGAGAAAGCAGGAGAAGATTATTGATGTGCTCCCTTTATCATTTGGACAGTTATAAGAGAGAATATATAGAGATTAGAAGATATAAGGAGGAGTCCAGAGGGGGTTTTGCGAAACTCCTGCCCGTTCCAGGAGAGGTGTTGTGAAATGTCCGAGAAATTCACGGTAGAGCAGAAGGAACAGATTGTCATTGAATCATTCACGGCCACAAACATTGCCGAACTGTGCCGCAGGCATGGAGTATCCGTTGCGCAGTTCCACAGATGGAAGGAACGCTTCCTGGAGGGTGGAAGGAAGGGTCTTGGAGAATCATCAAGGGGAAATGAATACCAGAAGGAGATTGATGATCTCAAGAGATTGGTGGGCGATCAGGCCCTTGTTATTGATGCTTTAAAAAAAAGTCGACAGGGGAGGAAATAGCCATGGCCATTGAAAGCCTTAGGCCTGCAATGACGGTATCCGGGATATCAAGGGCAATGGATGTTCCCAGATCATCCATCTATTACAGAAAGACAGGGAGATCAGGAAGGGGGAAGCCCAGAATCTCAGATAATATTAAAGCTGAAATAATCGGGTTATCGGCAGATCGGACAACCTATGGTTACAGGAGAATATGGGCATTGCTGAGGAATTCCGGGGAACTGAAAAATGAGATAAGCTAATGGATTTAACTCCAAAGTGCCACAAAACGCAGTGCAAATGTGCGTAACCCAATATGATTAAAAATTCATAATTAACTATCGAGAAGCAATAAAAATTTTCCCGTAGAATAATGAATACATAAGTTTGTGAAGTCAGATTTTATGTGTTTTCTAACTAATCGAAACCTTTTCCCAGCTTACTAGTCTAATGATAGTTTGAAAAGTATAAAACATAGAAAACGTAGAAAAAAGATAAAACTTATATAGCGAGTGAGATTGTAGAATTATGACGGATAAAATAATATTCGAAAGAGATGGAGTCAGAGTTACTGAGAAAATCAAGAATCCAGTGACTGGTGAAAGAGAAGTCGAGAGTATGGTATCATACGAAGACTTTGCGAAATATTCAGACCTCAAATGGTTGGTAAAGTCCATTCGACCTAGAATAGAAAAGAGTGTACTAACTGGGCTAGAAGTTGAAAAAGATGATATTAATGGTGGATCAAGTCTAAGAAGTGGGTATGCGGAAAGTCAAGAAAAGTGGACTAAACCAAGAAATCACAAGTACGATTGGTTTCATCCCTATGTTTTAGCGGTCATCAAAGAACACGGGCCAATAAGTAGAAAAGAAATTGTGAGAAGAGTCTTTGAAAGGGTAAGGACAGAACTCTGGGATGGTGATTTTGCAAAAATTAAAACTGGTGGAGTTAGATGGGAGGCTATGGTAAAGTGGGCAGTAACACATCTAAAGGACCAAGGAAAAATCTACAGTACGGGAAGAAACGATTGGAGATTCAAAGAATATTAATTTTTCAGAATACAAGCATGGATGAACCATGTCACATCCTGTTATGCGCAACAGGTGAAAATAAGGTAAGTTAATGGATTTCACTCCAAACTGCTACAGGACACAGGACAAAAGTGTTCCAAACCAAATATAATTAAAATATCATAATTACTATTGAGAAGAAAAGGTCAGATAACAATCGTTCGCAAACCTGCCATTTCACAAGAAAATTGAACAACTCTAAACTAATATAGTATTATGGCAAAGCAGGAGCAAACCAATGCGGGAAAAGAACAGCCAGATATTGTGTACAGAGGGTCTGCACAGAGTACGAGTGAGAAGACTTTTTCATTCACCATCTCTGAAGAGCAGTCAGCGTTTATCAAGGCACACAGAAAAACCATCAACTTTAGCTACACTTTCAGGAAGTATCTGGACAGCATCATTGAGATAGTGAATAAGGAAGAACAAGCAAAGCAGTAATTTTTTTCGTTTTCAGAGCCTGCAAAAGAGTCTCACAGAGTTGAAGTACAAACAGATTAATTTATCTACTATGGGAAGGAAGTACACATTAGGCTACGAGGATGGGAAATGCCCTGAAGGATTTGAGTACGTGAAAGGGTACACCAATTTGTTTAGTGGCCGTTGGATTGACGGTTATTGCAGGAAGATACGGAAACGACAATCTCGCAGAGACAGGAAATACGGGCAACACGAAGACCAGATTTTCAGTAAGATAGAGGGGCAAGAGTTTTAATGACTTACATCGGAACACAGTTCAAGAGACTATTACTAAAACACAAATACGTGATATGGCACAAGAAAGACTGGTGGTACAGTGAACCTTTGAAGGAACGGGAATATAGTTGAGGTCTTGATGGAAAAAAACTCCTCTGGAACGGAATATCGCATCACTTCAAACATGCACACAACGAAATCTACGAGCAGTTTAGACTAATGGTTGAGCAAAGAATTTTCACATTACAAGAGGAATTGGTTTGTGAAGGGTTAGAAATACAGACTAACCAAAACATGTCGGTAGAGTTGGAAGAAATAAAACCTGTGAAGAGTAGCTACACCTTACCTTAAAATCTCATTCAAATCGATTCAGAAGGATATGCTCACTGCGAATGTAGTGGTAGATTTTTCGTGAAGAAGGATGGAAAAGACGCAATGAAGCAACACGAAAAGACAGTGATGCACAAGAAGTACTTGCAAAGTATAAATCCAATACCTGTTAATGTTTTATCGTATGGGAATCACCGTTAAATCCGGCGATTACACGATTACACCATGGTAAACAAATTTACAGCATAAATATACTGAACCCATATTACTTTGTAATTTTCAATGGTACAATACGACCCATGAAAGAAAATAAAATTACAGTGCACAAGAATTTTGAAAGCACAACCGAGTGAGAGAATTGAGGTGGTGGGAAATTCATCACAGATGGAAAAATATGGATTCTATCATAACACTCATATGCAACAGGGAAGCTATTATATGAATCCCTGTGTGAGATTGACAACAACCTGTCCATACCAGAAGTCAGCCTGTTTTGCCTTTGAAAGATAGTGCATAGAACCAACAGAACTAGACGCTCTCCCTTCAATGAAATCAGCAACTCCCTCAGGGACGCTGTTAAAGATTAGGAAGTTGTAGAACTACTTACGAAGGTACTTTGGTGAAAGACAAGATTTGCTTATCCGATAAGATACAGTATCCACATGCACGTGGTACTCATGAAGGTCTCAAACCAAATCTTTAGGGATGTAGATGTAAAATGACTTCCTATGGCCCATATTGTAGTGCAACTGGTACTTAGCACACTTCTCTTCAATAATCAACTTTGATGGGTCATATTCCTAGACCATCTTCATAAGTTCAGTGATTCTTGCACCTGAAAACGCAAGAAGCTTGAATATGGTCTTGTATCTTTTATCCTTAACTTTACTGTATGCACCTATCACTTTCTCATTGGTAGGAATGTAGTTATCGACTTTTGACTGTATCAATGAAACCCTCTTTCTGATTTCCTTTGCTCCTTCGTCTGTAAGTAATAATCTCTGAAGGTAGCTGAGATAACTTCTCAATGCAATACACTGCATCTCACTTATATCTTCTGGGAGTTCAATCATTTCCTCGAGAATAAACCGTCTTAATGTATTTACCAGGTCTTTTATGTAACCGTCCTCCAACTTTCGTGAAATCAACCATTTTTCATATTCTCACTTGTGTTTGCTGAATGCAGGTAGTTGTTGAAATCGGCTCTCATATGAGTATGAACCCGGGACACCAAAGTGATTTGCATTCCCTAACCCAGCAACTCTGAAATACTCAGGATCATTGGTTTTCATAAAATCCTGTAATTTACTTTCCAGGCACTTAGAGAGGTTCACACCTTTGGATTTTGCACTATTTACTATCTTTTCTTCCAGATACAGCGTAGTATTTTTCTTCATTCTTTCAATAATAATCTTATTTAGGTTCTGTGGAACAAGTTTATTGTGAAACACAACAACATCAAAAGTATGCTATAATCATGGGCCAATTCTCTTCCTTTCATATTTTGCGGCCTTAAAAAAAAATGAAAAGTAACAATTCTAACTCCGCACAATCTTAGGGTATAACTTCAGCCCAAATGCATCTGCAATCTTCTGTGATCTATCGGGGATCTCTGCCACCGATCTTCTTGCTCCATTCGCTATGACATATATCTTTGAGAGTTCGAACAGTGCATCCTTCACGGATATTTTCTGTGAGAGTTTCTTCTCCTTCAGTATCTCAAGGATGCTGAAGTAGATATACAGCGATAAGAAAGATATGAAGAAATATCCCCTGATACCGTCGGTTGTGTGCAAATACGATTTGTCGTTCTCCAGCTCGTTCTTCATGGAATCGAATGCGACCTCCACCTCTTCCCGCGACTTGTAAAGTTCGTATATCTCTTTCGGATCAGATCGCATGTTGCTCAGTATTGCGAATTTTCCGAGTTTCTCTCTCTCAACAATGAGATCTTTCTGCTCCTTCTCTCCACTCTCGATCTTCCTTATCATATTGGTTTCCTCCTCTGCGCGAAGAGATGTGTCCTCGTACATGTAGAGGTATTTTCCGCCCAGATCCTTTACACCGAAGTTTATCCACCTGTTGCTGAATATGAAGCTTCGATCAAGCTTCATGCTGAAATCCAAAGCGTCAAAATTGCGTCTTATTGCAACGATGAGATATATGCCCTTCTTCCTAGGCATTTCATAAGATGTAAGGCCTCGATCTGCTATAATGATGCACTCACGAATATCGTACTGCTCCATTATGGAATCAAATGCCTTGTAATCCCTCACGGATCCAGGAAGAATTTCAAGAATCACCGGCTTATGCCGCTTTCCTGAAAAGATGAGAGCGAAGTTGATCTGATCCATGTGCATATGTTTTGGATTGTGACCTTTCTCCGCCAGCTTTATATTCTCGGAACGTGAAAATATGCTTGAAAGGTCGAAGAGAATCTTGTCGCTATTCGTTGTGAGGGACTGAAAGAATCTTCTCTGAGCGGAATAATCTGATCCTATTATCCGGAGTTTCTCCCGTATTGTGTTTTCAGAGAGGGATGCATCGATCTGTGTGGATGCATAGAGCTTTTCCCAGGCACTCTTCATGAGTTTGATTGGCCTTGGATCCTCTGCCCTGATCATAGACATGGCCAATATCTCTGGCCAGTGATCCGGAAACCTGTGCTTCAGCTCCGGGATCAGATCTGAAGCAGCTGATAGCAGGAGCTCAGAATTCCCGAACTCATATATGGTCCTGCGATTGCGCTCGACCAGGCCATGCTCAGTGATCCTTCCTATGTATTCCGATACCTTGACCCTCTTCTTTCTCTCTTTGTCCCATCTCGTGGTGTCTCTATAGAGATAATAGGAATTACCCATGGACTTCACTTCCACCGGAATGCCTCTCTCCTCTCCGATCCTCTTCGCAGCCTTCAGTATCTCTGGATCCATATATACAGTAATAGGGTATACACATTAATAAACTATTCAATCATCAGAACCAGCAACATACAGTTACCAATGGAACGATGAATCTTATACCCTAAGAAACTGAGGAGTTAGAATAACAAATTCAACCTGAAAGTGACAGCAAATGGAACCAATAGTGAGTCAAATTAAGTTATATTTCTAATGCGGATATTATTTTTTAAATTCTCGATTTGGACTTCGGTATCTTCATCAGAATTAAATATTATATTGTAACCCATCTCATTCAGTTCTTTTATTCTTTCCATGGCTCCTTTGGTTATTCCTTCTCGGTCTCTCCCCCCATCAAACTCATACGCTATAACATTTAATTCGGGATGGTTGCTAGCAAATTCATCCATTTTTTCAATTTCATGGTCTAGAATTGTTCTGGTTATCTTAGGTACATCTTTTACTTGACCCAATACAACATTCTTTTTTTTCATCTACTGTTCCGTCTCCTCTTTTTTATTTTTAATCTATTATTATATCCTATGTAATTAAAACCTGATTTTATGATTTTTATGAAATCAATCCCTTCATCCTTTCCATTTGTCTGTGAGGTACGTATCATTTCGACATCGCCATCCGTATCCTGTTGCATTAAACCTCCTTTTTCAAGTTCTTTTCCTTCTCTTTGTGCCCCTCTTCCCAAGTATTTCCCCCCTATGTGTAATAAATGAACAAATCTGTCTTTCTATCAACCATAGAGAAATAATCTCTGATAAGAGAATTCAAATTAGATATGCTATAAAATTCACTAAAAATTTCATTTTTATTTTTTAATGTTTTCGATTTTGTAAATTTCTTAGATAATGATGATGATAAAATATCAATTTTTTTAATCAAATCAGGAAGTTTTTCGACATCAAGAACTTCAATGGTAACTTCTTCAGATTCACTTTTAACATATTCTTTTACAACAATTCCCTTGAGGAAAGGTTCGATTAAGTCATCAATATGTTCTGTGACTGTAACACCTTTACCACATTCTTTAAAAGTGGTCGTCAGATTCTTGTCTTTATCTCTTGCAAATATTGCATTTGTTAATCTCATGTTTTGTTTTCACCCAACATTATTTTACTGATACTATTTTTCAGTCCTAATAGGTCAAAATTGCTATCAATTAATAATTTCTTGTAATACTTTTTTATCATATCTCCATTGATATCTTCACCCTCATAAAATAACTTCGCCTCTTTGAAAATGTTTTGACAATCTGTAGATGATTTTGTTTCAATCCCGATGAGTCTATTCAAGTTTTCAATAATTGTGAGAAGGCCCTTCTCCTCCGGAACTATTTCATCAAGGAAATCAAATCTTCTTTTTAGACCATTGTCTAATATGTCACTGTGATTTGTAATGCCAATAATGAATATCCTATCTTTGAGTGAAATATTGTCCAAAAAATCATTCAATTCTAAAAGAGCACGTTTCATTTCTGCCAATTCATTTTCACTGTTTCTAACTACTGATAGTCGATCGATTTCATCTAAGATCAATAGGATCCCGGTCTCTCTGGCAATTTCTCGAACATTTTCAATAGCTTCTTTCATATTTGAAGTAGTGTCGCCCAAGTTCGACCTAATTATTGAAGGAACAGAAAAGGTGAATGCTGATACCCCAAATTCGTTTAGAACATATGACGCTATTTGATATGCAATTGATGTTTTTCCAACTCCTGGTTCACCATACATTAGGATTTTGCTGCCAAAACCAAATGCGGACAAGATTTCAATTTCTTTGTCATCAACTTCTTTAAAGACTTTGTCTGCAATTGCCTTATATTTCGATATAATCATATCAGAGCCATAAAAATAATCGATTTTGCGTTTTATTACATCTTCTTCTAATTCAAAAATAAAAGATCGTTCCATAGTAACACGCTAGGATTTTGCAGCTTGATTATGTATTGCTTCTATTTAATATATTGTTCAGAAAATATTGTATTTGTCCTAAGAATCCTAATGGAATATCTATCTCTGTTGGTTACTGCATTCAGAGTTCTACTCCAAAAACTTGCTTCGAATGCTCAAACAGATCTCAGAACCAGTTGAGTCGGTTCTCCAAACAAGTATCACTTCATTTCAGATTGCAATTCAGCTTCTAATAACGTTGGCCTTGTACAAGATTTTAACTCTTCAATTTCTTTAACAACTCGCATTTAATCTCTAACTCCCGCCATTTCACATAATAGGTATTCCCAGATCTTCAATCGCGGTCCTCAATTTCTTTGGTATCTCTGATATCTTCCATTCATTTCCAATCCTCAGCATGCTTATCCTCTCCAGATGTTCCATGACATCTTTTTGGGAGTATTTTCCGAGCATATCATGGGATTTCAGTAATGCATATATGCGGTAATGCAGGATCAATGCGATGAAATTAACAAACGTCCATCTCTGAAGCTGGAAATCGTCACTCATGTAGGAACGATCTGCATGAATGGTGTTCTTGAATGTGTCGTATGGCTGCTCTATCTCAGTTCTGGATTTCATCATGTCATACACTATTTCCCCTTAAACATGTAGGTTAGTCATGACTGAGACGGTTCCCATCCTCCCCCTCACTTTTGCAATGGTTGATTCAGTGAACTTTTCATTGCGTCCGAGGAAGTCCTTCTCCTCCTCCGCCTTCAGGAAATCATTCCTGAAGGTGTATACTCCTGTTTCCATGTGGGTATTTGCTGTAAAATATGGGGTGATCCTGGAACATGAAGTCTTTCTCTCCTGACCGAGAGTAATCTATGATCCTTGAATTCCTCCTCAGGATAATTATGTAAAGCATTCCCCTGCGGTTCTCGCCATTTTACCTCCATTTCGTTCTTTCATATTTTTTCCATATACGCTAACACTTTCCCAAGTTTGGTGGATTACAAACCTCAACCGGATTTAAAACTATTAGATTATCGGCCAATCTTAAAACTCATAAACAAGATAAGAACAATTTATTGTTGGTCTAATTGATAATCCTGCGCCACCTGCCCATTTTTTAACGATGAATAACGAAACTCTGCTCCTATCATTCGAAATACACAGATTTCGTTATTTCCTCACCACATCATAAGCCCTGAACAAATTGTTTCATTCTGCATTCAGTCTACGATTGCGTCTAGACCAGCTTTTCCATGATGAACTCGTCGTAAAACTTTCCATTGATGTTCAATTCCCTGATTAGTCTGCCTGATATTGCAAACCCGAACTTTGTATAAAGGTGTACTGCTGCTTTCATATCACAATTTACGCTGAGGGTGATCTTTCTGATCTCCCGATTACTTTCAATATTTAACAGGGCTTCTTCCATAAGTCTCGACCCAACGCCAGCCCCCTGATATGTTTCGCTCACATAGAAGCTGAATATATCTGCTATGTGCCTTG
>JAJZJZ010000051.1 GCA_021809755.1 Thermoplasmata archaeon | reverse complement strand
TGTAAAAATAGAACCTTGATAGGATTGAAAGTCAATAAAACAACTCCAATCTTTGTTTTTCTATCCAGTAAAAATAGAACCTTGATAGGATTGAAAGGCTCTTCCTGAACTTCCTGTATTGCCTCAAATCTCTTGTAAAAATAGAACCTTGATAGGATTGAAAACCCCCACAATGTGTTTAAATTTTTCATCTCAAAGAGTGTGCTGTAGAACTTCACTATATAGTAAAATAAAGTAAAAAAAGGTGCAATCCTTAAAGAATACCCAATGCATTCATAACATTCCTTGCAATGCTTAGAGCAATGTACAGCATTCCCTACAGCTCTGTGGAGGCAATTACCAGAATATTTGCAAGAATCACGGGAATAATAAGTGTCTACAATACAAACAAATTCAGGAGTATCTGGAGGATTGTGCCTATAATACCAGATTTCAATGAAAGACCAGTGTACTGTGCCATTGATTCCAAAAGATTCAGGATCACCATCAGTGACTACCGAGGATCAAAATTGAAAAGAAGGAGAAGAGGATGGTCAAAGCTTTATAATTTAATATGAATACATGATATTTTAGTGATCTCATTTGAAGCACAGGCGATCATGTACGTGATACAAAGATTGGAAATGAACTGCTAAAACCTTTAAAGGAAAGAATCAAAAGGATATTCGCAGACAAAGGTTATGATTCAAAGGCTATATACAATAACATTTGGAGAGAATACAGCAATAACTCCAGTGAATAATGCATTATCAAAAGCATTGGATCATATTCAGGATTTAGGATAGTTGGGCATAACCGAACCACATCAGAGAATGAGTGGAAAGAATGTGTTGATTATAGAAAGAGCTGAAATGTGGAGATATATTTCTAAGGATTAAAGAGAATTATGGGAAAGGCTATTAAGGCAGTTAGGCCTGATTACGTTGCACGGGAGATTTCAATGAAGGTATAGTCTCACAATATTTTAAAAGAGATTACATGTGCTTATTGAATTATGCAGCATGCTTTATACGTTTCTAAAAAAATTAAATTATGTTGTTAAACTCTTTGCTAATCCCAAGTGAGAGTCTCTTGGCTAATTTTTGATCCCTAAGAACAAATATCTGAACTGAATCCTCGGAACTTTCAATTTTTTGTTTAAGCTTGTCCATCAGAATGGTTAGATTTCCATTTGTAATTTCACCAATGAATACAGAATTCTGAATCCATCGAAGGTAAGGGACACATGTTTTTCTAATTTGATCTACCCTGTTTTTACCAACATCGTAACAAAGTATTATCCACATGTTAGACTCTCGCTACGTAAGGTTTATAAGGGGTATCTCCCATAACGTGTTTCTCAATTTTGTACAGTTCTAACCTTATTAATCGTCTATAGGATGCATTTCTTCCCAAACCATGTACAAAAACAGTTTCTCGCAATTTTTCGTCGAACGCCTGAAGAACTTTTTTCTTCCCAGTGGCACTTAAAAATACACCATCATCATTAACGAAATCATTCTCATTCATCATCTTTAAATTTATTAATTTCAAAATAACCCTATCACAGATTATAGGTCTAAAAATTTCATTCACATCGAGTGCAAGACTAGACCTGCGGTCAGTAGATTCATGTAAGTAACTTATTGATGGCGATAAGTGAGTTCTTAGAACTTCGGAGGTAATTGTCCCATATAGAACGGAATACAAATAACTCATCATAGCATTTATTGAATTTCCTGGAGGTCTTCGTGTTCTCCCATTAATTTTAAATTTTTCTGGTAGATTCTCATCCAAAATCTTAAGGTAATCAATATGGATATTCCCTTCTATACCCATTAATTCTTCGATTGATGAAGATGAGTTAATTTTCTGAAGATAGGAATCTAATTTACCCCATTGCATTCTTGATACTACCTTTTTCATGTTTTTGTATGCTCCTATAACAAATTGAGTTGCTAAAACCATCCTTTTGTTTAAATTAATAGAATGTTCGACCTGTTTCTTCAATACGTATCCACTTTGAAGATAATTGTCCGGGAATATAGTGGTTATATACCATCCCCTTTCGCTAAAGAGTATAATAGGAATTTTTGATTCCGATAATAGTGATAGCGCAGGAGTTGTAAATGTGATGTTACCAAATGCGGCAATCATATCTACGTTTTCTAATGGAAGTTCGAATGTTTCGTTTTCATTCTTTAATATAATTGAGCCTGAATATTTAGATAAGGTTCCTGATTTAAGGAGATAATATATGTCGCTCATGTGACTCCCCAACAAAATTCTACATAACTACAACCACTAAAACAGAAATGACAACGTTTGGCCTTAGGAATGTCAGTGTCTTTTAACATGTCAAGCATTTTATATTTTTCATTTAGCTCATCTTCGTTTTCCAGTGGAAAGTTGACTCTAAAGATCTTCTTTGAACCAAGCAAATGAATCTCCCCATGGTCCAGTAAATATCCGTGTAAATTTGCAATGTTCATATAATGCGCTATTTGAAACTTGTCTGCTTCAATTAATCTTCTACCCCGCTTGAACTCATGGACAATGCATTTTCCTTCTTTTGTAAATTGAACATAGTCTATTTTGTTTCTTCCTATAGTCACCTGAGAATACCCATAATTTCTCTCACTATTATTTGCATAAATTCCTAATTTTACATATTCAGTTCCATCAGTTATGTATATTTCATGCAAAGATAGCCATGCTCTTCTTTGACAGATACAAACGTAACTGATGTCTGTTCCACGATAATCTGATCTATTCTTCATCTATTACCTCCATCTTGACTCTTTCCACACCGGCAGTTTCCCTTACTATGGAAAGAATATCCTTTTTTAAAACCTGCATTTTTTCATTTTTTTCACAATATATTTCTTCAAGCATTTTCTCTAATTCTTCCATTATTACCTTCTTTGCCTGAAAAGCTATATCAGGATAACGCATTCTCCTCTCTCCCTCAGGTAAATTAGAGACCCTTACTTCGAAATCATAATTTGGTTTTGAGTTAAATTGACCTACGAGTATTCCATCTTTAGAAACCCCTAATATTTTCTTATTCTTCTTTATCCATGTATACCCATACTCTGTCTTTAGAAAATTATCTTCAAGTTCATAATCAGTTACTTTTATTTTATTTGACTCAACTGCTATGAAAGAGTATATAGTACTTTTATAATTCTCAAACCACTCTTTAATTTCTATTATTTCATGAAAACAATTTTTTCTTATTTTTTTAAGACCATCGTTGTTTGAAAATGTCTCTTCAATGTTTATTATGGAATATAATCCTGCAAGTATTGCTTCGTTTTTATAATTTCGCAGATTTTTCAAAATTATACCGTTCGCTAGAGGTGTCAATTTTTCAAGTAATAATCCGATATAGACTCCAACCCCAAATGGTTTTGGTGTAGGTGAACTTTTTCCATAGTTCATTTTCTTGAACAAATTATATGCATCTTCAATAGTTTCTACACTTTCATCAGGAGTTCTGAATCCTGATGACAGAGAAACATAAACTAGACTAGTTTCCACACATCCTCTTCCTACTCTTCCCAGTCTCTGTATCAGATTATTTGCAGATTGCCCTGGCTCAATTAAAAAATTCTTGTACTTTTTATTGATATTAATTCCCTGTTCGATTATATTAGTGCTAATTATTATTCTATAATCCTTTTGTTCATTTTTTATTTCATAATAATTTGTATAGGAGGAATCATAATATGCAGAGATGAATGCTATGGAATCTTCTGGATAGTGATGGGATAAAATTTTTCCAATAGAGTCGACATTCCTTATTGAATCTAGAATAAAAACCCATTGACCATCCTTAAAAACTTCAATATTGTCTTTAACAAATTCTTGAGCGTTTTGGAATATTATATTAAGACTGATTGGACCCTGAAGTATATCTCTATTCCCATTTCCATCATAGGACCTTTGGACGGATATATATTTTACTTCATCCGTTCCAAAAACATTCTGGCTAAATTCTTTAAAGTAATCCTGTGGGGTAGCACTACTGAATATAATTTTTATATTTTTAGGAATGAGCATTGCGCATGCAGTGATCATAGAAATTTGATCCTTAGAATATATATGAAATTCATCAAAAATAACTGTTTTAATGTTACTTTTAACAAGAATAGTGATCATATCTTCCTTTTCACCTTGGTTGTAATGGTTCAATAGGAGGTAGTAGAAGACAGTGGGGTTCGTAATAATATGTGTCTTCTCATTTATAATTTCCATTATTGTTTCCGATAGGGTTGTTCTCTGAATACTGTATTTTTTCGTTCTTTTTTTATTATACTCCATGATAGATTCTTTATTTAAGACAGCAGAATTTTCTCCAAAATCTTTTGATACCTCCTTTGCTAATAAATTATTGGGTAATACTATTACCGTTTTCATATCTTGACTTCCAATTTTCTTGAACGAATAGGTCTTACCAGATCCAGTTGGAGTGTCAAGAATTGCTACCCTTTCTGTACCATTTCTTACAAATTCTATTAATTCTGATTGAAATTTACGCATTTCTCCGCTTTCGTCTCTGTCTACATAAGATGATTTAAGATTATAAGATTTAATTGATCCATTTTCCATATAATTCTCCAAGTTGTTCCTTTGTAAACATTCCAATCAGAAAATACTGAAGAAGCATATGCTCTGTATAATTCAATCCTTCTGAAGAAACTTTTTTTCCCATTATATTTTCAATAGAATATCTGTTAAGAACTGCTTTTACTTTATCCGAATGAGTGATTTTTACTAATTTCAATAATCCTGTCTTTCCATTTCCTACGCGTAGGGCTGGTGGAATTTCCATTTTATCTTTACTTATGAGATACGTGTAGAATATGTTTCCTGGAAGTATTGGCTGTTGGAAGTAAAAATTCTTATACATAGTGCTTCCTTCTCTAGCGTTCGGGTATTTATTTGTCCCGTTATAATCTATTCCATGCATAGTGTTCCTTGTTAAATTCTTCATAAATATTGTTCCATTTCCTTCGCTCATTGCTGTTTTTTCATTTACTGCCACCGTGTACCAGAAATCGAAGTTATTAAGTTCTTCATATGTTGGTTTAAACTTTGTAGGAGATGGGTAATCCAGTTCACCCATCTGTTTAAGTGTTGCATATTTAAGTGCTATATCTCCTATAAATGACGACGACCTCATTCCTCCAGAGGATGCTATGTAATAGTAATTGACTGGAGAGATGTTCTCTATTTTAAGTAGAGTTATTTCCAAGTCTATCACTCTGTATCTTCTAGGTTTTTTTGTTTTGTTCCTTTTTCTTTTTTTACAGCTTCCCCCCAAAAATCTAACCAGTCCTTATTCATTTTTGTGTTTAACACTGTACACATTTCTTTTAACAGTTCTTTGTCACTTTTTATCGCATTTACAAGTTTTAATAGGGTATATAGTTTTTCACCGTCCATAAGTCTTTCCCCATATGACTCCTTCATGTCAGATAGCACTGCTTCCTCTGGTCTGTATTCCCCGCTTTCCCATGATTTTTTTACGGAAGTGTATGAACTTATAGGAGTTTCTCTTTTAGAGTGACCAATAGCTATTATTTTATTCTTTATGTTATCTCCCAATATTGCGGTTCTAGCTCCATATCTTGTTGTTCCACTTATAGCCATTAGAATAAGAGCGAGCATCTCAACTGAGCAATTTTCTACTGATATATATCTAATTAATTTAACACCTGGTTTGATATAAGGGCTATTAAATATCGCATTAGATTTTACATTTCCACTTTGTTCATGCAGAATAGTACCCTCGTCTGATAATGAGTTGTGCGTTAGTCTTAGTGAAATTTTGGCAAGAGGTTCAAAACTGTATGACCAATCATAAAACACCCTTGATGCTATTCCTGCGGCCTCATTTCCTGAGCCCGTACTCGAATCTCCGTAAATCAAACTGGATGGGTTTTGCAACAACACTTTTCTCGTAGCCATATTTCTGCTGTAATCCTCTGGAATTATACCGCCTACCTTCCTTAACTCAGAGAGTAGGTAGCTTCTCTCAGCACCCCTCCATTTAGATGCTGGAACAACCAGCCTATCTTCATTTAAAAAATTTTCACTGGTAATTTCAGTTGCCTCATTATTCCTATTTATAAAGAATCCACATGTCTCAGATACGATACCTATCTTTAGGAATATCCCATGGTTCTTCTTTAAATCTATTTGGCTTATGTCAGGCAAATTCATTTCTTTCCCTATTTCTTGCAAGTTTTTATTCATCTTTTTCACCTACCTTTTCTTTGGTTAACATGTATTCAAATTCAAATGCGTTTATGAGGTATGACTTTGTAGTTCCAGTTGGAATTTTTCCGTTATAGTCCTCTTTTAACAATTTTATCAATGCGTCGGAAAATTTTTTAATTTCGTCAACTGGAACCCAATTACTTTTTCCATCACTCCTATCTCTTCTTAATTTTGTATTAAGGGTTCCCCCAATAACATCCCAGAATTCGCCTATATCCCTCTTTTCGCCATCTTTTATTTTGGCCCTAGTAGATTCTATTGCTTCTAGAGGGTCTCTTATCATCCAGGTTCTATCATTTCCACTCATTTCCCACCTTGCATAAACCATTCTTGATGCAATTTTAGCTAGCTCTTCTATATTTTTCATCTTTTTATCACCTCTTTTTTCTACCTCATATCCCAGTTTTCTTATATCTTCTATCCGTTGGGAAAACTGTCTACCAAAACCTCGCGTTTTTTTGTCTTTGCTGTTATCGAAAATTCTCTTATGAGCAAAATAAAAAATAGACATCGGATCGAGTTTATATGCAAGCATAATTTCAGTCGTATCATCGAAATTAATCTTTACTAGCGACCCATTTGCTAAAACGCTGAATGCTTCTATGACCCTCTTTACGCCCTCGATTTCGTTTAATCTTATTTTGTTCCATGAAAATGAGCTAAGTATTGAACTTGATATATCAAACGTAATAGCTTCTAGCTGATCTTCGAATATCGGTGCATTTGAATATGACACTTTAACCAACATTTTTGTTTTATTTGCAATATCAAGCACATTTAAGAGTTGCTTAAGTATATCACTCTCTTTCTTTATATCGATACCAGTTAGGAAGAATGAATCGTCGTTTCTAATTCCACGGATATTATTTTGACTGAATTCCTCTAATGATAGGGATAATTTTGACACCTCTATTATTTCGTTAGATTTTAAACCCATAAATTTTCTAAGAAGATTGGAGAGATCTAAGTATGGTATGGCTCCAGGAAATCTAAGGTAAATTAGAGTTTCCTGACCTGATTTGTCTGGAATTAGATTTCTTCTAATGTTATATTCAAACATAGAATCCTTATCAATCCTACCAAATCCTATCTTTGATGTTGGTAATCTATTATTGAATCCATTTGTTCTCAACCCATAAAGCCTCTCCCCCTTACCTTCCTCACGTGCAGGATATCCATTTACCATTGACATGGAATATTTAGTTGGGACATTAGGTAGAGGGGTATTAAAACCAAAAATAGGAACTACTCTGGATATAACGTGATCATAATCGACACTTTTCTTCTTTTTGTTCAAATCGCGTATTATATCATCGAGAAGTTGAGCCCATTTGATTGAACTATCATTTAATAACATTGGAAATATTAATACAGTCTTGATGGCATCCTTGCCAATTAAGGATGTTAGTTCATCATACTTAGTTTTAACAATTTCCTCAATTCTATTTCTTATTTCTTTTGCACTGCTAGAATTTAAATCTTTTTTCAATTGGACATATCTCAAAAGAAAAATCCTTAACCTTTCCTCTTTTTGGCTCTCATCATATTCTTTTATTTCCAGTCCATCTCTCAGAGAGTATTCCTTTTCTCTATTTCGGGTAAACCGGTAGTTGAAAGAGAATACACTACTTTTAAAACTTGATATAAAATCTGTAAATTTTTCAGCTGCATTTCTTTTCTCAACGGTATTTAATTTTATATCTCCTAGGTGAATGCATTTTTTTAGATTTTCATTATTTTTAGTAAAATTTAGTATAGAATCCTCAGTTTGATCCAGAAAACCTGCGGCGGAATTGTCAACCCTTCTATCGTTTAAATTCAGAAGATTTTCTGGTTTCATAATCGTGGACACCTTTTTAGAAAATTCCTTTCTTACTTCTTCCTCGAAGTCTATATCTACAATATCTTTAGACCCTTTAACATAATAAATTGTATTTTGGTCGCTCCACAGATACTTTCCTTGTAGAATTTCACTTATGATTAATACAACTGATTTTTTGATTAGTGAACTAATGGCCAATAAGTTTGTATTCGAAAATTTAATACTTCGTATTGCAGACCCTGGGATTAGGATTTTTTCTCCAAATTTTATATCCGGCATTGTATCCATTCTTATACTGTTAAATGTACTTGAAAGAACATCCGACATTCTAGAAAAATTCATTTCAAAGTTTAAAGGCGTAACATCTACTTCATTGCTCAAAATATTAGCTGAAGTTCCTTTTTCAGTGCAGACCACAATCTGATATACATTATCCCTATCTATTTTCAGTTCAGATGCGAGTTCATTGAAAGTTGACTTTATAAAATCATCTAGTATAGTTTTTTCCTCCATTCGATAATCAGACCCACATATTTTATTGAAGTCGTGGTAAAGATAACCAAATATAGATCTTTTCAATTTCGCTTCTAACTCTTCGTCAGACATGTTTCCCTTTATAAGTGGATAAGAATAGTCAATTACCCTCATTGTCATCGCTACACCTGAAAATATGTGAACCTGATATGACATATCTCTATATTTCTCAAATCTAGGATTTTCACTGTGTTTTCCACCTTTTGCTGGTTTTGACCATATATCACTTAGCCATATATTCTGGAATATAGCCTCAATTGCCCAGTCCATCGCATTACCTAACACATCATTTTCAAAATCTAAGAAATTTGCTAATTTTAGATTATTATCTATCATTGATAACCCTCCAACAGCCTAGACCCATTGAGGTTTTTGAGCCAAGACCTTTGTAATATAAAATACTCTTTGCTTCAGGTGACCCCGAGATACTACCTTCTAATTGGAAAGCAGTAGTTATTGATTCTTTACTCTTACTATTAGAAATTCTAACTGTTTTACTCTTGGTTGAGGCTATTTCGATTTTCAGGTCTTCGATTTTCGTTTCGTCCAATTTGTAGATGTTTTCAAGCACCCATTTACTAACATTTGTCAAATTCTCTCCAACCTCATCACCATTTATGACAAATTTCTTTTTCGACTTGAAGTCCCTCACAAGAACTGGAGACAGTGATTTGAATTTTATATCCTTTTTCCAATTAGGCGAAACAGGGTCTTCTTTCATTGAGATAACACGGTATTTTACGTCTCCCACTCTTAAATTAGAATCCAAGGAAATTCCCATTCTTAGGTAATCTATAAGCGATGAGTCTATTGAACGCAGAACTACAAAAGCTTCCTCAATATCTAAGCCATTAATAGCATTTTTTGAGTTATTTGAAATGAGATTACTAAATGTGTGAATTCCTTCTTGATTTTTTGTATGTAATTTAGTTACAAGTTCCTGATAGTAGGTTAGTTTTGAATATATGGCGATAGAAAGATAATAATTATATTCATAAGGAATTATATTTCCTTCTAACCTTTTCAGGTTTATCAAAACGCTCTGCATAATTATTAATAATTATATAGTATTAAAATATTTCTTTTTACATATGAACGAAGAAAATCTTTCGTCTATAGATGTTGACACATTAATTTCATTTGTAGGGATAAGGGAATACCTTGTATCAGAATTTTTACATCCATATATTGTGAATAGAGGCAATGGATTGAGAAAGATAGTCCTGTTCTCAAGCACCAGTGAGGAAAACGAGGATGTTGAAATTCATAACAAATCTGAGATAATTATAGAAAAAATCTCAAGTCAGATTAAGGAATTAAGACCTGACGTTAAACTAGAAATAATCTTACTTAAAAATATATGGGATATTAGGGCTTGCTTAGAGAAATTATCAAATATAGAATCCACTATTGCATCGGTAAATATTACAGCTGGACCATCCAGTTTTTCCGTTGCCTGTTTATTATGGGCTACAGAACATGGTCATTACATAGAGCATAGTGTAGAATCAAACAACAAGTTCATAGGTAGAATAGTAGTTTTTAGAAGAATAAATGTTCTACCTTATTTTAAATCTATTTTCTTAATAGATAATGTTGATAAAGAGATTATCTCCATTTTGAAGAGGGGGTCTTCTACAACAAACAAAATTAGGCTATATTTAAGAACGTCAAAACATATAGAATTAACATTGCGAACTGTGCAGAACAGGGTATCTAGGATGAATGAAATCGGAATAATTAGCGTTTCAAAAGGGAGAAATAATATAATTGAACTTAGTGATGATTACAAGAAACTCTCTTAAAATAAAGATGGTTCATCACTCTTTTGCGTGAGTTGTTCTACAAAAGTCTATCTCGGATTATATAAATCTTGTTTAATCTGCATTAATTTCAATATGGTCTAATCTATTCAAATCGATGACTTTTCTTGGAAAGCTGGATATATGTTGGAACTATATGATTATTAAGCCCTTACCTGCCTTAAAGTCTGATGACTCAAAAATAAATATTATAATGAAAAATCTGCATTACGCGTTATATTTAATTTTTACTTACAAAGATATCTATTAAGCAATCTTTCTAGATATGAAGTAAGTAAATTAGAACATTTATCGTTCGGAATTCTTAAAAAGTATTAAAGTATGAGATTTTTCCAACAATGAAAAGCTGTAACTTATATTTATTAGTAATAACAGTTGAATAAACCATTGCCTTTAAGCTCAAGATTGATTTATGAATTTAATTAGTACCATCAATGCTACCATTTTAATAATTAACAATATCCCATATGAAACATTAAATACGGACAAACGCATTATTATAGGGTGTCCCCATGGGCTCAGAACTTTTTGACATACTGAAGGATTTTGGTCTTACTGATTACGAGTCAAGGGTGATGGAATCTTTACTTCTCAACGATTCACTCACACCTGGAGAAATAGTCTCCATATCTGGAATACCTCAACCGAGGGTTTACGATGTTCTTGGCAAATTAAAGGAAAAGGGTATGGTTGACGAAAGCCCAGGGAAGAAAAAGATGTACAGGGCAAGGGACATTGAGGCATCTCTGGGCATGAGGGTGAAGGAACTTAACACAGGCATAGGCAGAATAAAGAAAATAGTGCAAAAAACTAGAACAGTGAATTCCAGTTCTAAGCCATACCTGTGGCTCATGGAGACAGAAAGAGTAATCATAAATGAGATGAGAAAGAGAATCGACGGCGCAAAGGATGAGATCATAATATCCTGCAGCAAGACCAGGCTGATCAGAATGAGAGAAAAACTCATAAATGCCATTTCAAGGGGAGTTACCGTTGCAATTGTTATATTTCCAGAACCCGATAAAAAGCTGCTC
>JAJZJZ010000050.1 GCA_021809755.1 Thermoplasmata archaeon | reverse complement strand
CAGTGCTGATTATGGGTATTATTGCGCCACTAATGATTATTTTATTCAATCCTGCTATTGCGAATTTTACAGGAATAAGTAACATTCAATTTCTCGGTACATTGAAAGATATCCCTCAGGGTTTTCTCATTGTCTCCCCAGGAGTTAACGGCTATTTTGGATTTATATCTCCAACATTTGACATTATATTTATTTCTATTCCGTTTGTTTCCACATATTACCTTTTAAGAGGAAAAGAAAGGAAGGTAAATCCATGGAATGGAGGATTGCCTATGGGAGAAAAGCTTACTTCTTTTGCATATTCTAATTCAATCAGATTAATTATGAAAAAGGTCTATTTTACAAGAGAAGAGAAGATTAACGGAATATACAGTGAAAGAACTTTTGACATTTTCTGGGTAGTAATATCTGATTTAGCTTCGCTTTACACAAAATTTTCAAAGTATTTTGCAAGAAAATTCATGAACGGAAATATCAATACCTATATGGCATACACCATAATTGCACTTCTTATTGCCCTTATTTCTCTTCTGTTATTCTATTGAGTATTTTCCGATACCTGCATTATATGGAGAAAAGGTCTACCCTGAGGTAAAGATAGACTCCTGATCAAATTAACACATATTCTACGCCATGCGAAATACATTTTTCCCCATTTTTAGTTCGCAGATACCTCTGTCTATTCTATCAAAAATTAATTCATTTCTTTTTCCTCATTGTGATGGTTATGACTGAAGCAGCAATTACAATGGCAAGAGCTATTAATCCGAATTCTTGTAGATATGGTGGGATTGTCTGAGAGCCTGTAGGAGTTGAATTATGAGATATGGGTACAGTAGCACTTGGAGAATAGAGCCAATATAGAGTTGGATCCCCGGACAGATTGTCAACAGTGAGGATAACGTTATATGTCCCATTGATGGAAGAAATTGCAACGGTGTAGTTTTTATACTGTGTTCCATTTATATAAATTCTTGACGAAAGAAGTTCATTGACAGTTACATTCCGTATTTCTGAGTACGGAATAACTATGGATAACGTTCCATTTACTGAAGCCGTGTAAGTTACAGATATTGTACCATTTCCCATAGCAAGATTGGAAATCGTTACATTGTATCCATTGGCAGTGACATTTGATATGCTCCGGGTTGATGTTGGAGAGGGTTCAGGATTCAGGACAAAGTTTACATTCTCCATATTCTGATTAAGCGTAATATTTCTGGTTTGTGAATAATAACCTTTAGCAGTTGCAGATATCATATATGTACCAGAGGGAAGAGATATTTTGTAGAATCCGGACGAATTAACATAGGCAATATATTCACCAACTACCACGGAAGCATAAGATGGATTTACCTGACCCGAAAGAATATATGACGTAGATGATTTTATCAGGGATATATTAAGATACGTAACTCCGTTTTCTGTTATATTAACCATGGTAAATTGTGATAAATAGCCAAAATCAGTTGCAGAAACGAAGTATGTACCCGGCGATATAGATTCGTTATATCTGCCATCATGGACTGGGATTATTATGCCACCTATGGATAACGTAGCATTTCCCGGAGCAACTGATCCAATTAGATATCCATACTTTAAAAGAGGAGTTAACGTTACATTGACAAAGTAAGCTCTATCCGATCCAATGGTGAACATATTGCTGAAAGAGTGATAGCCAGAAAGGGTTGCGTTAACGTAATAATTACCCGGTAATAGTGAAAGCGATGCTTTACCGTTTGATGATAGAGAAACGATCTTGCTGTTAACATATACCTGAGAATTAGAAGGGCTGATATTGAGGTATAGTTGAGAATATTCAGAGGAACCCGGATAGAAGACGTATGCAACTGCTCCAACTACACCACCAGATCCACTGTTGGTAACAGCATTCATGGTTGAATTTATGGTAACATTATAAATACCCGGCTGCAAATTACCCTCGTATGCTGCAGCAGATGCATTCACCTGAGCTCCACCTTCACTAAACGTTGAGTCATAAAGCATGGTAAAGAGTTGAGATCCTCCCGTTATGTTTATTGATCCAACGCCACCTCCAGCAATCATTATTAATACCAAGGCCGTGCTGTTAACTCTAAAGCCTAGTTGGAATGATTGACTATAATTAAAACTTCTTACGGAGGCATCATAAACGCTATAGTTGGTAAACCCACTTACTCCAACTCCGGATATTTGGTAATTGGTTGCATTTGAGGTATAGCTTCCAATATTACTTTTCTGATGTCCAATTGTAAGTACTGTTCCATTTAAACCCATGGTATTTTGATTCACGTTCATTTGAAAATCACTATCCCATGATTCACTGGTAATTGGTATGCCTGCCGTACTTCCTGCAAAAAAATACTCCTTGGAACCATTTGGAAGTGTGAAAGACTTGCTTGATTTTACTCCAAATTCATTTACAATGGAATTAGCGCCAGTAAAAACGGAAGCGGTAAGTATTTCGCTTCTTGTGTTTGATCCGCCATCACCATTAGTACTGTATTCCATTACTGTGTAAGTTCCAGGGTTAAGATATGCCTGTGCTATTTCCAAGCCGACAGCACCGGAATAATTTAGAATTGAATCTATTTTTAATCCGGAGATACCGTGAAGAGATATATCAAATGCTCCCCCACTCATTCCCATGAAAACAACAAGTGAGTAGCTGGTAACATTAAAAGTAAGGTTTATGGTAGTTGCCGGTTGTACTGGGGGAATGTTTACTTTCTTGTAGGTTCGATATGCGGTAAAATCATTTACTGCCACTCCTCCAATAGTATAATGCAGAGTCCCACCAGGGTTATAACTGTTTACAGATGAAGTTGTAATAGCCATTCCAGTATCGGTATAACCATTTTCTCCAACTCCGCTAAGGTATGATCCATTGGTAAATTGGGACGCCTGTGTTGTGCCTCCCGTGCTGTATCCGTATAAATATAATGATGCGCTAAAATTCAATGCCAGATAGCTTTTGTAATTTAGAGCTTGTGAACCTACTACGTACGGTAGCAAAGAAGATGATGTTGATGAGTTTGGAACGAACTTAACATCGATTCCAATAGGCAGGGATCCATAAACTGAAAAAGCTCCTTCATAAGCCTCATAACTATTGTTTAGAGGCGACGCGGTATATGTATAATTTCCATCGGCTAAACCAACATCCACAGTGTTGTTGTATGATTGGTATGTGTGAGAATTAATAGTAATTTGAAATGGGACTTGTGCCTCACTGTTTGAAGTGTAAAAGGTTACTATATTATATTTAAAATTGTTAAAATTAACAATTCCAAAATCAGCGTAATACATCTCTCCTCCTGTAATAAATAATAAGCCATTACTGTACGCCATCGATGAGATCATGTGGAAGTTAAGAGGAATAACCGATGACATATCCACTATGGGATTCCTAAACATGGAAGCATTGAGATCTGGAAGCATTAGGAGAAGAGGGTTATTGGTCAACCCATTTCCTATGAAGTAACACGATAAACCTCCAATAAATAGTGAACCATTTCCCACAGTAAGAGAATTAATAGTTCCAATGTAAGAGCTTATTTTTGGAAAATTTACAATGGAATCACTGGATAAATTGACGGCGAACATTGATAACATACCTGCCTGTGACCCACCTACAATGAGATTACCTTTGTACCAGATCATATTCATTCCCGGTAGGAAAGGGGTGTGAACACTGAAATTCTGAGGTAATAAATAACTCAGGTTTCTTAAAGCTGAAGAAGAAGTCGCATTGTAGAGGTAAAGATAGGTATCACCTATGTAATTATTTGCGGTTGCCAACATAAAGATTCCCAAAGGAGAAATATATTCCTCTATATTACTAACATGAGGATTGGCCTTATTGAATACGGTTGGAGTTATATTCGAGATGCTACCATTGTTCGGATTGTATGTGCATAATATGGTATACGGTATACTTTGATTTAACCCTGTCACTTTGCTTGAGGCGGAAATGTAGAAAAGACCATTATAATAAACATCCTGATATAAAATTTCATGCCCTATGGAATTAGAGGGAAATACCGATGATACATTAACAATTGTGTCATTAGAGGGATAAAACTTATACATTAATGGTGCTGGATTTGGAAGATACCTTGTTCCTACCAATAGGAAGCAGTTCGATCGGTAAGCAGCCCCCGTTATATAGCCGGCCTGCGGAATAGTATTGTTTTTAGGCGTGCTGACAGAACCGTTATAGAAAACAACTCCGTTTCCACCGACTGATATAAACCCACCATCTCCGGAAACAGTTAGGGAAGCCCATGCTCCAGGAATAGAAGGGAGACCTTCTATTTGGCTTGTAATATTCTGAAATGAACCTGCTGTATTAGTAGAAGACAGGTTAAAAGCGATTCCGTTTTGATGAGCACTTGAAGCACTAGACACAGGAATAATTGATATCAGCATTATTGCCGCGATAATCAACGGCATCAATCTCTTAGGATATGAAGAATTCATTTTAATCACCATATGAACAAAGTGTAACTTTCTGAGGTTTTGTAAGTAAATATGGGTTAAAAACCGAAGCTTTCGAAAGCAACCAAGACTTTTCAACAGGTTTAAAGAGTTTCATAATTGAAAATAGTAACTCCCTGTATAAAAGTTTTAGCTGTTGAATATTACATGCACATCTTGCTAAGAATTTGGAGATTGCTGAGTTTGCAATTTAGACTGCGTCACAGGTGAGAAGTTGTTAATTTGAGGACTTCATGTTTTATGAATAAAAATAAAATGAAGGCTAACAGATTTAAAGTTTAAAGAGGTAATTTTTTATACATTTAATTTCTCTCTACATTCATAATGGGAAGTTATCTTGACAGTGAGGAATTTAAACGTTGGATATCCAATGCCAAATCAACTTTAAATTCATCGATAAATGATAAGGAGGCAGGTTTCTATAATTGGGCTTGCTTTAAAGCTCAGCAGGCGGCGGAGTTTTCCGTTAAAGCATATTTAAGGGGAACTGGAAATGATTCATTTGGGCATTCAATTTCTATGCTGCTTCAAAAAGGGAAGTTTGATTTCCATCTAATTAATACTGGAAAAAAATTGGATAAATATTACATTCCGACGAGGTATACGGATTCATGGTCCGAGGGTACCCCAGAGGACTTTTATACCATAGATGACGCATCTGAGGCAGTAGAATTGTCAAGAACTATAATAGAAGAGATTGTAAGAAAATGGATATCATTGAAAGACGAATAGAGGAGAGAGAAGGAATTATTAAAAAGGCTCGTGAATATTCTAATACAATTAATTTTAGAGCCACTGTTCTCCTAATCGGGTCATATGCGAGGGGGGATTTTAATCTGTGGAGCGATGTAGATGTACTGATCATTGGTAATTTTAATGGAAATTCTCTGCAAAGACTGAAGGCGATAGATTTTCCACCTGGTTTTGAGGTAATTCTTCTTACACCACAAGAATTCATTAAAATGAAAAGTAAAAATATTAAACTTGTAAAGGACGCGTATAACGAAGGAGTCATATTAAGAGATGATTTCCAAATTATGGATCAGCTGTCCAAACAGGATAAGGTTACTGATAATCGTGCCTCTTTCTAAACTCCTCAAGTTTCTGAACCCTTCTTGCAGGGTGCGGATGGTTCGATAATATATGATCCTTAAGGCTCACTTTTTGGTTTCTCCAGTGATTCAATAATGCCATGTGCGGAGCGTAGATATCCGAGCCGGTTCCATCTGAAAACATCAGCATTGTTGCCGGTGAGCTTGATGCATGTTTTTTTTGTCTACCAAAATAATGTGGTTGACCCGCTTCTATCTTAGCCAGTGCGGTTTGCAGAGTGAGCGATGCCCCCGGTACTGTTTCTGCAGAATTCATGTCAGCGTAGCTCTCTCTCATGCGGTTAACTCCAAGGATCATCAAATTAAAGACAAAACTCATGGCCACCAAGGCTATAGCTATTAAAAATATGCTTCCATTGTTTCCCCTTCTGCCTCCACCGGTAAAGAGAATTGAATAGCCGAAATACAAAATTAAGGTTGGAATTAGTCCAATTGCCATTATCAAACCAATGTCATGATGTTTCAGGTGACCTATTTCGTGGCCCAATACGGCCTCTATTTCGTCCCTTGTGAGAATTGTAAGCAAGCCCGAGGTTATGGCAAGCCTTCTTCCTGATAGGGGCGAACCAAATGCGAAGGCATTTGGAACCATTACGTTTGCAATAAATACTCGTGGAACCTTCTGTCTGTTTAGGGCTGATACCTTTTTAACAGATTCAACAATCCAAAAATATTGGGGATCGTTTTCAAATATCTCCTTAGTATGATAAACTCTTCCAACAATATATGGAGAAATGAGCCATTGAATCACATCCATTATGAGAAAAAGAATTAAGATAAGAAGAATAAGATTAGAGGTTATTGCTATTCCAAAGAAATAATCAAGAACTCCAAGAATTATAAATGTGGCAAGAAATGCTATGGCGATGCCTGCAAGGATGCTTGCAATTCTAAGTTTTATGGAATATAGTGACATTTTCTTAGTATTGAAATCTGTTGATTAAGTTTTTCGCAGTTCGTTGAAAATGATAATTTGATATTCGCCATCAATAATTGACAAATTATTTAACTTTGATGGGAAAGAATCTCCCTTATGCCTGATTTTAGATCAAATGTTGGTTTAAAACCGGTATCTCTATTAATTTTTGTAATATCCGCACACGTAAACAACTGATAACTCTGGAAGGGAATTTTCTCATACCTTGCTTCAACTGCGCTTCCCATCTCTTCCTTTACCATCTTGAATATGTTATTAAAAGTGGTCGTAACTCCTGTTCCAACATTGTATGATTCTCCTGTTTTTCCATTTTGTGCAGCGAGAACGTTTGCCTTGGCCACATCTCTTACGAAAATAAAGTCCCTGCTCTGTGAACCATCACCAAAAATGACCGGTATCCTTCCCTCTCTGATATCTGAAATAAATTTATGAATAACACTTGAATAGAACCCCTTTGAATTTTCACCTGTTCCATATGTATTGAAATATCTCAGAAATACTGTTTCTGGTGATTTGTCCTTTCCATAAAATTTTGCAAGTAATTCATTGACAAATTTTGACATTGGATACAGATTGATAAAATTGGTGTCAAGATCACTTTCATTTGTTTTCTTCATGGTATTGCCATAAATTGATGATGATGAAGCAAGGATTACCTTTTTTACATTGTGTCGCCTTGCCATATCGAGAACATTAAAGGTACCCATAACATTTGTATTGAATCCGTCAAAGGGCTTTTGTTCAAACTCAGGAGGTGAAGTCACCGCTGCATTATGAAAAACATAGTCAACACCAGAAAAGAGCTTGCCTAATTGTTCTCTATCTAGAATTGAAACTCTATGTGATTCATTTGCTTCACTTTTCTTTTCAGCAATATCCACAGAAATTGAGTACCAGCCTCTGGAATTTACTTCATTGATTATGTTTCTACCTATAAATCCTTCTCCGCCTGTAACAAGAACCTTCATTTTGAAACACCTGCCAATTTACATTCGTGTTGTATTATTATTAGAAATTTGAAGAAATCTTTAACCTCTTTCATGGATTAATCACCCACATAAATTATTCTGCTCCCTTCCGATTCAAAGCTAAACTCCTGTCTTGTAAGTTCAGGGATACTACTCATAATATCATTATGTTTTGATGGATCAGCCATGAACAGCATGAAACCACCGCCACCGGCACCTATGATTTTCCCACCAAGAGCACCGCAACTCATTGCTTTATCATACCATAGATCTATATCTCTATTCGACACTCCCTCTGAAAGAGTCTTCTTCAGAAGCCAATTCTCATGAATCATTCTTCCGATCAATTCGTAATTGCCATTATTCAGACAGGCAAATGCTTCATCAGCCATTTGAACCATTTTTTCATAATTGACGCTCTTCTTTTCCACAGTTTGCATCTGGACCTTATGAATGCCAGTAGAGCTCCGTTGAATGCCAGTATAAAGGAGCAAAAGGGAGCGTTCAAAATTTCTTATTGTTTCCGTACTTGAAATAACTGGCCTCACACCAACTTTTTCATCGGCATAGAATTCAAGTTGCTGAATACCGCCATAGGCTGCCATATATTGGTCCTGTTTGCCTCCCGGTTCATGAAGGATTTCCCGTTCTATCTTGACTGCCTCCTCCGCAAGTTCCTTTGGTGATACAAATTCTCCTTTCCAGGCGTGGAGTGCATTGAGTAGACCCACAAGAAACGTACTACTTGAACCCAAGCCCGTTCCTCCCGAGGGTATATCTGATATACTTACAATCTCAATTCCCCCTTCGATTTCAAGTAATTTAAGAGCTTCCCTAACGGATGGATGTTCTATTTTATGAACACTATCAACTATTTCTGTCTTCGAATAACTGACCCTTATCTTGGAATCAAACTTTTTGTTTACAACTATATATATAAACTTATTAATTGCAGCTGAAAGGACACTACCTCTGCCATATTTTGAATAATATTCCCTAATGTCACTTCCTCCGCCAACAAAGGTAATTCTAAGAGGCGTCTTTGAAATGAACATTCGGTCTTTCATTTTCATCACTTTGTAATAAGTTTTATACCTTCCATTAGGTCAATGCTTGGTGTATAGGATAGTTTCTTCTTCAGGTTGGTTACGTCGGCAAGAGTCTCCATAACATAGTTGCTAATTGGCATTTTAATGTAATTTGCTTTAACATTTGTTCCCAGATGATTGTTCAACATGGTAAGCATTTCGTTAAGGCTGTAATTCTTGCCTGTTCCACCATTAAGAATGTTGAATCCCTTAAGTTGCGAAGCTCTTATTATTATTTCTACCAAATCATTGACATGGATGAAATCCCTTCTTTGACTCCCATCTCCGTATATAACCGGAGATTGCTTATTCTTTATATCCCAGAAGAATTGTGTCACCAGGTTAGCATAGTTTTTCTTTGCCTCCTCGTGGGGACCGTAAACGGAAAAGAATCTTATTGCCTGAACATCTACATTTTCAAGCTTTGCATATAACTCTGATAATCTCTCAGCTGCTATTCTTGCTTCGGTATAATAATCAGTTACCTTAGGAACAATATCCTCCTTGTGAGGAGGCTCAATACTGTTATAAATTGAGGATGTTGAGGCAAAAACAACTTTTGACTTGTGAGCCTTGGCATATTCAAGAACGCCTATCATTCCTGAAACGACTTCAGCAACAAGGAATGGATCTTTTCTATACATAGGGGAAGCCGAATATATACCCAGATGGAATACATAATCTGCCTGATAATCCAGATTAAGAAGGTTCTTAGCATCATCCTTCATGAAATGTACCTTCCTCTTGTTAATTAGGCCTTTTATGTTTGACTCATCTCCTGTGTGTAAATTGTCTATGACAAAAACTTCATTAAATTCAGATAACTTTTCAACCAGGTTACTACCTATAAATCCCGTACCGCCCGTGACAATAATCTTTTTATCCTTTATAATTTCCATCCTACGTAAATCTTTTCATAGATATAAATTTCTCATGCATTTTGCGTTTAATGTAAATTATCCTGTCAGTAAAGGTCTCTTAAAAATCAATAAAATATATATCGCAAAACATTCTCTTATAATATGAAGGGTAAAAATAACAAATTGGACAGTCACAAAATACAAAATATAAGCCATTTTACAAAAGATAAAATGGATCTTTCCAGAAATCCATTAGATGATTTTTATCATTATGCAAATGGGGAATGGCTAAAGAAAATTGAAATACCAGATGATAAGCCATCATGGGGTTCCTTTGTGGAACTTTCTGAGAGAAATCTGTATTTACTTAGGGATATTATAGAAAATTGCAAAATAAATGGCACTGGAAACAGTTCTGAAGATAATAAAAAAATATGGAACTTTTATAGTTCCGCGATGAATACCGATATTCTTGAAAATTTACAGTTTAAACCCGTTGAGCCATATCTACAAAGAATAAAGGGGATCCAATCTAAGGAAGAACTATATGATGTTTTTATATCTCTTTTAGAAAGCGGCATATCCGGCTTCTTTTCAATAGAGGCAAGTAAGGACAAGAAGAACAGCTCCTTATATGCTCTTTATTTCGAACAGGGGGGATTGTCGTTACCAAACAGAGATTATTATATTAATGAATCATATAAAAATATATTAACTGACTTTGAAAAATTCATCAAAAAAATGTTCGAACTCTCACACCTTGTGGAATACGGAAGCGAAATGGTAAAGAGAATTTTAAGATTTGAGGACGATCTGGCTAGAATTAGCAGAAGCAATGAAGATCTCAGAGATGAGGAAAAAAACTATAATCGTTTTGAGAGGGCAAATTTGAGTTCTTTATTTTCATATTTCAATCTAAATAATATTATGAAAAGGTTGGAAATACCAGATGTCTCATATGTGGTTGTGGGTCAGCCGGAATTTTTTTCCTCACTCGATGAAATCATGAAGAATACCGATATGGAAACGTTGAAGGCGTATTTATGTTTAAGAGTTATAATGAGTGCAGCGCCATTAATGCATGAGGAGATTGAGAATGTTAGCTTTGACTTCTTTGGGAAGAAACTGATGGGGATGAAGGTAAAGGAGGAACGCTGGAAGAAAGGAGTGAAGTTAATTAGTGCATGCATGGGCGAAGCACTTGGTAAGTTATACGTTGAAAAATATTTCCCGGAAGAATCCAAGAAGTTAATGGACGATATGGTTGAAGATATAAAATCTGTTTTCAAGGAGAAACTTCAGAACGTGGAGTGGATGAGCCCAACAACAAGGGAGAAAGCCTTAGAGAAATTCTCGACTTTCAGAACAAAAATAGGCTATCCTACAAAGTTTTTGGATTATTCTTCACTCATCATCAGATCAGATGATCTGATAGGAAACGTTCAAAGAGCAGCCATTTTTGAAATGAAGAGAAGGTTAAGGAGAGTTGGTAAGGAGGTTGACAAGGAAGAATGGGAAATGTCACCTCAAACGGTCAACGCATATTTTTCTCCTACAGATAATGAAATCGTATTCCCGGCAGGTATTCTTCAACCCCCTTTCTTTGACCCAAGTATGGACAAGGCTGTGAACTATGGTGCTATTGGCGGCGTTATCTCTCATGAAATAACTCATGGTTATGACGATCAGGGTTCAATGTATGATGCCAAAGGTAATGTCAACAACTGGTGGAGTGATGCTGACAAAGAGGAATTCAATAAGAGGGCAAAGATGGTAATCGATCTATACAGTTCCAAGGAGGTACTCCCAGGTGTATTTGTTCATGGAGATAGAACTAATGGGGAAAATATTGCAGATTTTGGAGGTGTTAGTATTGCCTATGCCGCACTGGAACGCCATCTGAAAAATCATAAGGAAGAGGCTAAACAAATAATCGATGGATTTACACCATACCAGAGATTTTTCATATCGTGGGCACAAATATGGGGAGAGAAAATCAGGCCAGAATATCTCAAACTTCTAGTGACCATAGATCCACATTCTCCTACAGAATTAAGAGC
>JAJZJZ010000049.1 GCA_021809755.1 Thermoplasmata archaeon | reverse complement strand
TGCTGTTGGATTTCCACTGAAATATTTGTTCCATTTGTCCAGGAATGTGTTCTGGAAAGTTGTAACCTCCTTAAGATTCTGTTCCAGCATCTCCAGACCCTTATCTGTTCGTATGTTTGTTCTCTGTTTGCTATATTCCTCATCCTCTTTCCTTATTTTTTCGAGGTTGCCAAAGATTCCATCATACTCATCTTCAACAAGTTTAATCTCATCTCTTAACTTTGAAATCTCATTGTTGAGTTTTCCTTTTTCAGATCTTAGTCTTTCAACATTCTCCATTTCTTCCTTTATCTGATATATTTCCTTGAGATTATCTGCGACACCTTCCAGATAGATGGGGTTTTCTGGATCCACTAATTCTTTTATAAAGGATTGGTTTGCAGTGTATTTCTTGAATATGAATCTGGAAGCTGATGGATTCTCTTTCAGATATGAATAGAGTTCTTCATTTGTTGCCGTGTTTGTAAAGAGGAATGATGGTGCATATTTTTCCATCCCAACAGGAAGAACATCGTTTTTCATTTCTTCCAACTGGTTTAAAAGTTCTTGATTCTTTAATAGAAGTTCATTATATTTTCTTTTTAGAGGCGCATAAGAGTTAACCATATATGGATAATTCCAATTCTTATATAACCTTATCATTTCTTATCACTGTATGACAGATTATAATACATCAATTTTCCTTTATAATACGGCATATTTTAGTTATTCTCTTATAATTCTTATCATTCTTATCATCTTTATGAATTTCCATTTCGCCTATACATATACATAACATGGGCAACCCTCATGTAATTACTAACTTTAAACTTCTAAACTATGTATGTATGATTTCTTACGTTATATGCGAAGCCCTGAACGAATCGGAATTTTGGATTGGAATCGGTTTACTTACTTTTAACGTAAGACTATGTAAGTGGTTCTACGTTTTGAGGCATGTTTTGAATATCCTTTATGCCTCTAATTCTAATTCCATCAGACCTCATAAATAAACTATCCATCCTAAACCCCATCGGTAAAAATTAGGCGATGTAGAGGTATCAAACAATGACAATATACTTCTAATGGGGATGAGTAAATCAAAGTTTTTCCAGAGCGTAAATTAATTACAAAACCTCGGATTAATCACATTGATAAAGAATAAGATTGGTAGATACTATACTATGGAGTCACAAATATTATTATCAGATGAATCAATAGTATCCACAGAGTTAAGAAAGAGGCTATGAGTATGGAAAAAGATGAAAAATACGTTCAACTATTATGGCACAACAAGTATAAGAAAATTGAATTAGGGCAGAAGACTCCGATAGATTACACTAATTTACCGTTTTAGGTCGTTGAAACAGTTAACAAGCCAAGGTCCAAGGGTGGCATAAACACTTCTCTGTTTCCCGAAGATGAGTGGCCAGAGAATTACCCAAAGGATTGGAGAAATAAACTTATATGGGGAAATAACAAGCTAGTTATGTCCTCTCTCTTTGCAAATATATCTGCCAACAAATCTAGCCACTCATTACTTAGACTTCCTGGATTATTAAAATTAAATCTGAAGAAAGTTTCAATATCAGCACGTAATTCTTCATTACTTCCTCCATTGTTCTCAAATGCAACAGAAACTGAATTGAAAGACAAAAAGCCTATGAGATCATCTATAGATCTTATGAAACGACATCCAGAAATATATCTTCCTTTGAGTGCCTTATTTTTTTCATCTTTGTATGCCTGAGTCCTATACATCTTCAGAAATCTTTCCCAGATATACCACAATAGGTATATTCTTAACTGTACGAAATTATGATCTGGCTTCCTCTCTATCATCAGAAAGTCCCAATCGCGCATATTTTTTGTTTCCTTTTTTACGGATTCTGCCGCTCTCTTGGCAAACCCTTCAAATTTGTTAATATTTTCGTCATCTATATCAACAAATGTGTGCCTTATGTTTGTTCTTAGAAAGTCATTCTGTGATCCCTGGGTCAGAGAGACTATGAAAGAAGCACTAGCTATACTTTTAATCTTTTTTCTCTCTTCATATAGACCTTCTGCGTCAACATGCAAAAAGGCCTCAATCTTAATTTCCCCCTTTTGAGTTTTCTGAGCAAAAATAACAGGGATACTTACGATTTCACCTAATTTAATATGAACAAATCCCTCTCTACCTTTCTTAGTTAAATCATTATACTTCCTATCAGCTATCCTTATGGAGTAATCGTCATCTGTGTTTATACCCTTAGTGACGAATGTATAAATATCATGTTTGTTTTCTTCATATGAACTTTGGTTCAAATCATAATTAACACGGAATGACTCTAATGGATTATCTGAACCATCAAATAAAACACTTAATAAAAGATCAAGTAAATTGATCTTCCTATGTCGTTTTTCAAAATCTAAATCAAAAAGTTTAAAGCCAATGGTAGTTACTTTAACAGAATCAATTACCTTCAAAGAAGATTACCTCCCGTCTATGGATGCTCAGTATTTCCGCCCATCATACCATCACCTCTTTTTTTAATTCTCCACTCATCTTTTTTATTCCTTTTGCCTTCGCATCTTTATCAAACTACCATACCAACGCCGTTTCTATTACGGTTAGTTCTGATACTTTTGAGAGAAATATAATAGTGAAAAGAGATATATAAGAATTTGTTCGTATTTTCCATTAGCATTTTGTATCCCAAAAAATTGCTTTCGGCGAGCTTATTGAAAAGTGCTCTCTGCGCACCATGCCGCTTCGCTTAGCGCGGAATATAAAAGAATAAGGGATTCATATATTTACAAAATACACAGAATATTTTAAATAGAATCCTAATAATTTAGTGATGATGAACAATACTGATAAGGATAATGGTACTGGCAGAAATCAACTGGTTGGAAACGCTGGCCTCTATTATGTTTGCTATGAGTTAAGCAAGAGAGGGTGGAATGCCATGCCCACCTCCCGCAATGCCAGAGGGGTTGACGTAGTTATATACGATCAGAAAGGATCGCATTCACATACGATACAAGTAAAGACGCTTTCGAAGAGAAATCCAGCTCGTTTTGGTAGTAGCCTTGACAGCTTTATAGCTGAATATGTTTTCATAGTCAACAACGTTTTCAGCGAGCCGAACCTGTATATTGTGGATACGCCAACAGCAAAATCCCTAATTCATGAAGGCATAAAGGATGGCAAGAAGAGCTATTGGTTTCAGCCCAACGATTATGAGCAGTTCAAAGACAACTGGAGTATTATAGGAAATCCATAATATAGTAAATTTCGCAAAAGAATTGATAGGCAAGTTAGTATTCACTTAAAACATTAATCAAATCCCATCCATTCCATCAGGCCATTCCGTAGCTTAATCCATCAAATTCTATCACCATCAGGTATCCATCAGCTATGGAAAATATTCAGAGAGTAAGAGATAGATAGGTTTATTGTATTCCATCAAAGATTTACCATCAGTTGGACCTTTCCTTTTTTTTGGTCTATGCTTCAGAGTGTTTTCGATAGATCGGATAGGCTATATGGTCAACATGGGAGGGTTGGGGTTCTGACAATCCAAAAGAGAAACGGAGCCATTATCGGATCGTCGTGAAATCTTAAAGTTTCAAATAGAAATAATACGGGCTTTTTTTGCAATAACCTTTCCAGAAGGAAGGTTTGAGCAAGAAATATAAGAGCTAATAGAGCATGTAATTAGCAGATGGAAAATGACTAAATATGAGGGCTTATCTGTAATACTTGCTTGCATTTTAGCTGGTGGTACTATTGTTACGTTGATAATGTCTTTTGTACCATTCCCTTGGAAATATCCGCTATTATTTGTATCTATTGTAATCTTTTTAATTTTTATTTTGTGGTATTTCTATTATTATTTGAGAAGACATGGGGAGCAAACTGGGGCTAGATTGGAAACTAGTATATTACCATTTTACAGAGGTTCTTTTACGCCCCCATCTTCAGGAGTAAAAACGGTAAATCCTGATGGGTCGATAACTTATAGCGCCAAGAACGATATTCAAGCAACAGGAGATCAGGTACATAACCTCGCTTCTTCGCAGATTTTTGCGATGTGGCAAGGTAAACCCGGAGAGAATATGAATGAATTTATTGCGAAATTTGGAGTTATTAGATTTAAAGCGATCAAAGGATATGTGAAAGGATGTCGTGTTGGGGCTAAATACCGAGTAATAGAGGAAATGAATGTCTCCCGCGTATCCAAATGGTATGACGGAGGATATTTAAATTGGTTCTCTCCTAAAATTAAGCAAGATTTACGTAAATGCAACTTATTTGAAAGGATATACAATGGAATAAATGAATGCTTAAGAAATGAAACAACGGATATTTTTCAAGATGAAGAAAAAGATTTGCTTTTGTTCTATATCATAAAAGGTTCTCCGAAGGTTCATCTTTGTTCTACTCTAGATTATTGTGAAATTGGTATTGCTACAGCTGAAAATATGCCATTGAAGTTTGAACTAAAGTTAACAATAGTAGGGGAAAATCTTCTCACCATGGTAAAGACGTTAAAGATCAGTGCTGTTTGGGATGATTTTAAAATAGAAGAAATGGATCAATAGTTTGTTTAGTTTATAAGGACTCTATAATTTTAAATTCAGAAAATAGTGAGGAATTTCTGGAACAGCTTCGCGTTATAGTTATGCCATACATTTATTTTGTTATTCGCTTTTCTCATTTGATTAATCCATCAGATATAGTAGATATTCCAGATATTAGGCATAGGACAGGTTTATTATATTCCATCAGAGATTTACCATCAGTGGATCGTTTCCGATCTTATGGTATATTTTAGACTAGGCCCGATCAATCAGATATTACATGATCGAAAATAGATATGGAATCGCTATCAGATCATCAGGAAAGGCGTAACTTTTTTATACCAGCACGAACAACCTTTATTTCTCTATTTGGGGTAATCTATGTCCGCTTTAAAAAGTTCGCTTATATGCATGATCATGTCTATCGAATAGGTCAAAAAATAACTATACATTGTTCTTCGTCTACATGATAGAACATTACATATCTTTGATGATTAACTTTTACGGCTCGTTCTCCAGATAATTTGTATTTTTTATACTCTCCAATTTCGGGATTCGATTTCACTTTCTCTAGCTTCTTTTTTATTTCTTCTTTGATACTTTTATCTTTGATTTTATTAATTTCTGATTCTATCGCACTTAGATCAAGCGTGTAGTTTTCACAAGACATTAAAATCAAGAAAAGAAGGATTCCAGATCTGAGTCATTTTTTATAATCCGTCTTCCGTATACTCCTTTCTTCTCGTTTTCTTCTCGTGCTTTAAAGGCTTTTTCCCAAAATTTATCTGATAGAAGCGACTTATAATACTTCGCATAGCCATTAAGATCTATTGCTTCACCCATAACCTCCACATCCAGAAATGGTTCAGTATTATCTGCAATTTCTTCCAATTCCTTTCCAGTTTTTCCTTTATATTTCTTAAGGATAGTGTCGATTTCGCTCTTTAATTCTGGACTTAAATTTATATTGTTAACCTTGAGCTTTGACCTTTTGTATGTATACAGAGGCACTTTCTTGTCTTTCAAGATAATATAATCATGGTCTTTGGTATTTATTATATTGTCATCTTCTGCTTTGATTTCTTCGATTCCATCCGAATATGGGCCATAGTAAAATTTTTTGAACTATAGATCGGTCAGTCTTTCACCATGCGCTTTCATGTATTCAAGTTCCGTCAGGTAAGCTAATTTCTGAAGTTGTTTAGCGTTCACCTCGCCAAAATAATTTATAATGTATTCGACGAGATCCTTACCGCTTATCATATATCTCATCCAGACACATATCACATTTGCTATATATATTCTATGTATTAGTGAATTATCGACTAAACTATTGATGACAGGTTAAAAGGATTGACGAAAATGGACAAATGAAAAAAGTCGATAAAAATCATCATCATTGCAGATCACACTTATCCAGAATAGCCTTACTTTAATTCCATCAGACTCTTATGGCCAATTTATCCACTATGAACTCAAGCATTGCAGCCTGAAGCGATTTGGAGGCATTGCTTCAGGAAGCACGGGGATGTACTATTCTTTTCGATTATTCCAAAGTAATAATCCGATAATATTTGTATCACAACTAATTGACATGTAGGTTATGGACAAGACTCTTAAACAAAAATTCAGACAGCCTTTTGGCTTTTACATGGAAAATCTAATTGGAAAACAGTTGCTATCAAAGGGAATTTTTACCATGTATAATGCACATCACTATGCCTTTGAATGGGGTCTTGATTTGGACGATGATGCAATTAGCCAATTAAAGTCACTATTGATTGCTAGAGATGTAAATATTGAAAGATTGAGCGAGGAGGTAAAGGAAATTCTCAAGGGAAAGAATGGACTTTATAGTGAAACTGATTTAGAATTAGTTAGAGGGGCGTTTTCCAAAAAAGAAAATAATAATCTGTTTAATAAAAAAATTATCCTTCTAGGAGTATCTAATATGATATCCAGAAATAAACTTGAAATTTTAAGATTTCAAAATCAAAAACTCATAGTCAGTGAAGTGAAAAGTCAGTATGGCCCAAAAGTTGATTATAGAATAGAATTTGAGAAAGGTCAGCTTTTTAGATTGTTGCGATTAACAAATTTAGGTATGAATACTTCTTTAATTTACTGTATTGCCTTACCATATCCGAGATATGTGGAAATCCCATTTATCAAATTGTATGATAAATTTAAGGATTATTCTGATTTTAACGGTAAAGAATTTACAACAGATGACTGGGCGAATCTTAGAATAAGAATTCCATTAGAATATAGAAAAGAGGAAAAATTTGAGGGAATAGACAAATCTCTTTATTGTTTTAGTGATGAACAGTCTCTATACAAATCTATATTAGAGGAGTTTCCAGGAAAATTTCCACGATTGGAAGGGAATATCTAAAACCAGTCAGGAAAAGATTTTTGATTGCTTCCTATCTATTTATCCTGCCTTTATGTGTTTATAACAAAACATATTTCCAACAACTCAATCCTTTATTCCATAAGAAGAATTCTATTAATGATTCAGTTTATGGTTTTTAGCTATCAGAGGTTTTACTTAAGGAAATCTCATTTAATCCAGAATACCTGGATCTTGGAATCTAAATGTTTAAGCAGGATATTTTTCAATAAATAGCTTAATCCCATCAATCATGAGTTTAATCATTCCTTCATCGCCTTGCTTTGCGTCAGGATGGGCTGCATCATTACGAAGCCCTAACCAACCAGTTATGGATTTATTCATAGTTTTATCAATAATCTGACTCTTAAGTAAGTTACCATTGAGGGAATCTGCCTTCACATATTTCCCATCATCACTCGTAATTGGGATTTGATTCTTTTCTGCTAACTTTCTAAGGTGACTTTCTAAAGCAACACCAGCAACAACTGCGGATGCTCTAAAATAAGATTGCGATAGTAAATATTCTGCTTGTTCAAGAATATCTGTAAAAATATCGGCATCAATCATCTCGTTAAAACTATTTAGAAAGTTATTAGAATAATCATGTTTTAAGCTTTTTAGAACCTCACTTAATTGGTCAATCATATTACGTGAATAAATTATTTTTATAGACTTAGCATATAACCAGTATTCACTTTTTCTGGGAGCAATATCTTCTATGGTTTGCTTCATCTTAAGTACCAATGAAACACCTATTTTAGATATTAGATTATTTTTCAAAGTTGTATTATACGGATGGCGTTCAATTTCTTGATCCATGTTTTTTATACTTTCGTTAACGTAGTCTAAAACTCCATCAATTCTCTTTAATACCTCATTTTTGTCAATAGATTGCGGCAATTAATTGAAACAATGCATCTTAGAGCATAAACTTTCTTATTGTATCATACACAATGTAGTTACGAAAGTCTTCTAGAGTAGATTAGGTAAATCTCTGGCAACAGTAAGGAAGCTGTTGAGGTTCAGTTAACATCTTATATTTCATTCAAATAAATCACAATGAGACCATCATGCCTGAAGTGTGGAAGGAAATCTCCAACACATTATATCAGAAATAATAAGCAATAGATTGACTCACTGTATTCCATCACCATCTCCATCTACTGATCCATCCACTGGATAAAACAGAAATCCATCAGATCATTTCCATCATCTGTAAATCCATCAGATGGAATAGTAATCCATCAGTTGTAAGTTTTCCATCAGAACTATGTTTCTGATTATCCCATTGGTAAAATCCTTTAATTTGCATAACTGTTTCGATGTCATCGGTTTACCTTACTTACTTATCATGGCAACTCATTCTTCTGGTTTGGATCTAAAGCATCTCCTTTAGGCTCTCAATTAGTAAATTGATAAACTAATTTACTAATTGATACAGAACCTGTAGATTACTATCACTGCAAAAGACTTTTTTTCAAATGATTATTATCTTTCATTTATCACAGAAAACGGGTGTACATATTAATTAGTATAATTAGTAAATTAGTAATCAGCCAATATACGTAAAGAGTGTTTATCGATGTACAATTAAAAAAAAATACTAATTATACTAAATAAACTAATTACTAATTTTACCAATTGGAATTTCCCCTTGGTGTGTCAGATGGATAATTCCATCTGTAGAATGTTGAAACAGAATGGACAGAATGGGAAAGTTCTTTGAAATTCTTGGAACCATCTTTATTGTATCTGACTGCTTCCCTTACATTAAGATGCCCCTGTTCTTTTAATGTTTCAACTGCCTGTTGGAAATCCCCTGACAACATATTGGCATTAGGTTGCAGGTCTCCATTACTCACCCATTTGCCATTCTCTGATTTATAGGCTATGGTTTCGAATATCTCAACTCCATTTTTACCTTTATCTTTTATGTTTTCTACATCCCATCTCTTATCTGGATTTTTAAGAATGGTCATAATATGCTTCTCGAATTTCTTCTTAATCATCTGCGAACTGCGTATCTCTGCATCCTTTGTTGATTTTTCCAGCCAGTAGTTGAATACTTCCATTGCATTGGCATGGTATTCCTCAAGATCCCTAATGGCTTCCTGCAAATCTATGGATTCCATTCTCAATTCTTCACCATCGAAGTTGCCTCTGGATGCAGAATGAATGATGGCTAATTTCCAGACCAATACAGGATATTTGCTTCTGGAAAGAACATCATAGTTATCAATATCCTGCGAACTGGATAGATCGGACTGAACATCTGCTATTGCCTGTAATATTTCAGTTCTGTATTCATTGTAATCTTTGAGAAATTCATCAGAATATTTTACCATCTTAATGTTTTTAAGAAGTGCGAGTTCCTCTATGATGTGTTTTCTCTGTTCCTCTCTTATCTTATCATCTAGTGAGGATCTTTTAATGTCCTTGATGCATACTCTTTTGGATTTGACAAATAGGAATCTGTTTCCTGCTCCCTGAAACCAAAAGGATTTGTTGGATTTCTCAATCATTTCTGGAACTCCAGACAGCCATATGTTTCCTGTTATTGGTGGGTATTTCTCCTCTCCTCTGGCTATGGTTGTATATGATTGCAATCTATTGTCTATCATCTGGCACATAAAGGAATAGATGTCTGAAAGAGAGTTTTCTTTTAGCATTGCCATTAGAACTTGTGCTTCATCCCAGGTTATCATGACGTCCCTCTTCTTATCTGGATCATTGGAGTAAAACTTTGCAAGAGATTTCATCATTCCTTTGGCTGTTCCTGTCTCATATCTTACGTGATCTTTGTATATTGTCGGCATGAAATCATCTATTCCAGATACTAAAAGAGGTGTCTTATTGGTTCCAGATGGTTCTGACCACCAGAAGCCTAAATTGGGCAGTATTTTACCTTTTGCATTGGCAGAAATAGCATTAGACATCGCCGTTGCTATCTCAAATATCGCCATAGACTTCCTTGGATTATCATCTGCATCTGTTGATTCGTGGTATTCCATTAACTCTCCTATTAGATCGCCATTGACTTTATGGGGTGTGAATGAAGGATTTTTCTCCTCATATTCCACTATTCTCTTATTAAGGAGATTTTCTGCGTTTTCTCCATCTCCCATAACAGACAATGGATCCTCTATGTGATTATCACAGTAGAAGCAAGAATAGTATTCCTGATCTATATATGTGACATTTCCATCATCATCTGTAAATGGAACTGGAATTATCTGGAATGTCATCTCAATTTTATGTATTGGGCAGATGTGTTCTTCATCAGTTGTTTCCGAACCTTTAAATACCTGTTCGTGTTTATTTAATTGAGCATTGGGGGGCCTCGGTTCACCTCCTTGTCCTCCTGTTCTCATGTTTTTCTGTCCTCCTTTTTCTTAGGTTCCTCATCGAATAAATACTGTAAAATCCTGTTTAGTTCTCGCATCAATTCAGCGTGTTCCATTTTCTGCACAGTTGTTAGGTTTTACAGGTTTCACTGTAATTGAACCATTTTGGTTGATGTAAAAATCAACGGACATGGTATCCACTAAACGATGCTCACGGACATATTCTATTGGAATCCTAACGAAATATGTTTTGTTATACTTCGATAACTTTGTCCTCATGAAGTATATATTTTGTATTTATATTTAAAACTGTTGTAAGCTGATTGCTTGTAGAACCAGTAATTTACGGCAATATAGATAGATAGATGTTGTATTTTTAATGCTTTGTAATGATCCAATATTTCTGCAATGCCGTGACTGCACTTCGTGGTATTCCCTTAGCGTCTTCTATAATCTTTCTCATGGTTCTATCTGGAACTTGAAGGTTCTCCTTCTTTGCAATCTTGATAAGCAACATCTCTATTTCCTCATCTTTCAAAGGCTCGAACTCAAATGCAGTGAATCTGGTCAGCATTGGTTCTGTGAATTTGCTTATATCATTCGCTATGAAGATCACTTTGGCATCTGTTCTGCTTTCCAGAGCCTTTTCCAATACGTTCTGAGCCTGTTTGGTGAGCATCTCGGCTTTATCAAAAATAAGGATCATTCCTTCTGTGGTGTGTTCATCATCTTTATCCTCTGTTATTTCAAAATTAGACATCCCTGCACCTACAGAGCCAAGAATATGCACAAATTTATCCATATCATCCTTACCGTTGAGCTGTGCAGAATTTATATGCTCAAAGTCGTGTTTTCCATCATAGCAGAAAGAGTAAGCGCTTGAGGTTTTCCCCAGTCCTGGGTCTCCGTAAAATAAAAGATTTGGCAGATCATATACTGTCAATTTAACATATTTTTTAAGCTCTCCAATTATGTCCTGATTTCCTGCCACATCATCGAGATGAAAGGGTCTGTATTTTTCTGTCCATTGCATATCTTCTTATATAGTTGCCTTTATTTCAATTTTTTCCTTTTTCTTTGTGGTGGACGATTCCTGTATTGAATTCAGTTTCTTGCTTAGGTTCTCTTTTCAGAGGTTTGTCCTTAGTCTTCTTGTCTCTCCCTACCTCTTTTCTGGCATTATCTAATGGCACGGATTCATCCTTTTGTTCATCTTGGTTCTGTTTTTTCAATCTATCTTTTATCAAATCCAATTCTCCTCTTTTTTCCAAATCGATAAGTAGGCTTGATAAAACATCCAATTTGCTTTCTTGTGGTAAATTCT
>JAJZJZ010000048.1 GCA_021809755.1 Thermoplasmata archaeon | reverse complement strand
AGTTTTTATTAATCTGTAAACATTACCCATACTGTGCCGTCGTAGCTCAGCCTGGTAGAGCGTGTGCTTGGTAAGCACAAGGTCGCGGGATCGAACCCCGTCGGCGGCTCTCTTTCTACATTCCAAATCCACAGCTAACCGAATATCCATATACTTACCGAATTTCTCCAGACTGAAGAGTAACCAAGGAAGATGAGCAAAGCGGTCCAGCCTGACTACATTTCGCATGAGATTGTCCTGAATGTACAGTATTATGACATCTTCATGGATAAGACGCCTATTGGCTTTTGCAACACAATTCTTCAGTGTGAACCAAAAAATTAATCAAACAATTTAAGCTAGCTCTGTAAAATTAGGGAATGTAGATGGATGAGAAAGTATTCATAGATCTTTTTGCAGGATCGGGCGGGTTATCTGAAGGATTTTTCCTGAACGGATTCAGACCAGTTGCGCACATTGAGAAAAATAGTGACTCTTCAAAAACACTGAAAACCAGAGCAGCGTTCCATTTCCTTAAGAAAACTGGAGACATTGAGTTATATAATGATTATTTAAGAGGGGAAATAAATTTTGACAAACTATCAAGGAATGTCCCAAAGGAAATTCTTGATACTATCATTAATGCAGAAATTACAGAAGAATCATTGCCCTCCTTGTTTAAAAAAGTGGATGAAAATTTGGCTCTAGCCGGGCATAAAGAAGTTGATCTGATTGTTGGTGGGCCTCCTTGCCAAGCATATTCACTGGTTGGAAGAGCTAGGGACAAATATAAAATGAAAGATGATCCCCGCAACTACATGTACCGGCTCTATGCTGACTTTTTAAGAAAATATAAACCAAAAGTGTTCATTTTCGAAAATGTAATAGGATTATTATCTGCCGGGGAAGGAAAACTCTTTTCGGATGTACAAAATTATTTCAGGAAAGTTGGTTATGATCTGGATTACAAAGTCATTAATGCCAGAGATTATGGGGTATTACAAAACAGGAAAAGGGTAATACTGATTGGGTGGTACATAGGTTCTCATCTTAAGTATCCAGCTATGAAGCAAACCACTGGAGACTACGTGGTTAACGATCTTCTCATAGATTTGCCCCCGTTGAGGCCGGGAGAATGTCCAGAAAATGTTGATTATGCAACGGAACCTACTGAATATTTAAAACGATACAGAATTAGAAGTAAAGATGAAATATTAACTCAGCACATTACAAGACCTCATAATGAACGTGATCTGGAGATATATAGGCGAGCCATAACCCTCTGGAACAAAGAAAAGGGAAGACTTCACTATACTGATATTCCCCAAGAATTTAGAACACATAAGAACATTGTTTCCTTCTTAGATAGATACAAAGTTGTGGCTGGAGATCTTGCATATTCCCAAACGATTGTTTCTCACATTTCCAAAGATGGCCATTACTATATTCACCCTGACATTTTTCAGTTGAGGTCTCTATCGATAAGAGAAGCCGCTAGACTTCAATCATTCCCAGATAATTACTATTTTGAGGGATCACGCACTTCTAGTTTTGCTCAGATTGGTAATGCTGTTCCACCTTTGTTGGCTGAAAGTCTAGCAAAGTCTATAGGGTATTTATTAAAGGAATGAATTAATAATTGAAAGATAATAATTCATATATTATGCATCCAGAAAAGACTTCGTTTGCCAGAAACTGCATTTTGAAGTGGGGCATAAAAAACCAAAGAAGTTTTACCTGGAGATTAAGCAATTCAAGGTATGAAATATTTATTTCTGAATTCTTACTTCACCGAACACAAGTAATTCAGGTTTCTCATATCTATGACTGGTTTATTCAGCGATATCCAGACTTTGAATCCATCGCAGGAACGACTAAATTGAATTTAAGAGAAGATCTCAAGACGATTGGATTAAATTGGCGAATCGACGCACTTTATGATTGCGCCTTAAGAATAAGTCATGATTACAGAGGCATTCTACCACTGGATAAAAACGCCCTCTTGTCCCTTCCCGGAGTGGGGGAATATATTGCTTCTACAGTTGTCTGTTTTTGTACAGGATCAATTGAACCAGTACTTGATACAAACATAGTGAGGTTCATTGGCCGATTTTATGGTTTAAAAATTACTGATTCTTCACGTAGAAATAAAAGGTTCAAAGAGCTTATCTTACAATTCCTAAATACAAAAAATCCTAGACAACTGATTTATTTCCTTATTGATTTTGCATTTGCCGTATGCACACCAAGCAAACCTATATGTACATCTTGTCCCATTGAGACTGTATGCAATTTTGGATCTGGAGGCGGTATTAGAAAATGAGGGAGCAACTCATTGAATCATTGATGAAAGACATTTTAGGGCCGAAAAATGGTGCTTTCGAGGAAATGACCGAAGATCCCGGAAAGGAGTATGTTACCGGCATTATAGTTCCTCAATCGTGTCGTTTTGTGAAGGCAGAGCCAGATTCAGAAGATACTGTTGAAGGCTCCAATGATCTCGGAAGTGAAGATGATTCAGGGTCAGATGATGCAATTACCATGTCTTTTTCAGACATTGATCCAAGAATAAAGCCGCAGGTTTTTGGAATTTCGTTTGTAACGATGGGAGAAATACCTAGCTTCAAAGTGTGCGTAACTTGGGCCAGATATAATTGGAATAAGGAAACAAAAAAATGGAATAGACAACCCTATAGGAGAATTTACCCCATAAAATTGTCAAGTGCAAAATTAGAAACTGACATTTATTCAGATATTGATGGAACTGTGAAACTTTATGTGAGAAAGGTTATTGGAGACTATGAAGCGAATGTAATTACAGTAAACATTGTGAATGACTTAAAAATAAACTCACAAAAATGCAGCGGAGAAAACCTGACTAAGGTTAGCCTTTTTCAACCTTCTCTGCGAATAAAATTGGATAAGGAGTTCCAACTTAAACCATTCTTAATTGAATTTAATAGAGATAACAATATTTTCAAATTCTTATACAGAAATAAACCAGTAATGGCTAAGGGCAATATGTGTTCGGCTATTTGGTCTAGCATCGAATATCCTGAGCCATATAAGTCATTTACGTGGCCAGATGGTAAAGAATTCATAGATTGCTCAGAATTTATGGAACCTGATGTCAGAAGCGATTTCTTACCTCTCTATGCCGATCCATCTCCAATTTTGGAATGGGATAAATCCATGGGAGCGCCTCCAGAGCTTTCAGCTTTCAAACTGTCTGAACTATGGGAACCTGATAAAATGTATTCTTCCATTTTTCCACTTGTTTCGGCCTATGAAAAATGGGTTCAATTTAATATTGCTTTTGCTAAAAATGTGCCCAGTGAGGATGAAAATTTTGCACTTGATTTGATTCAAACGCAATCAGAATTCGTAAATCGACTGCGACACAGTCTTGAAATTATCAATAACGACGAGGACGCAAGATTATCATTTTGTTTTGCTAATAGAGCAATTTGGTTGCAGAACAAATGGAAGGGCAACTCAGATTTCACTTGGAAACCTTTTCAATTAGCTTTTTTACTTCTAAATATTGAGCCTTTAACAAATAAAAACTCCAAGTACAGAAGCAAAGTTGATCTGCTCTGGGTCCCCACTGGTGGAGGGAAAACAGAAGCGTATTTAGGTATAATTGCTTTTTTAATAGCCTATAGAAGAAGACGAGCAATCAATGGTCAAACTGCAGAACCTACAGGGGGAGGTACTGCTGTACTTACAAGATATACACTAAGACTCCTGACTACCCAGCAATTCAGAAGGACGCTTAGGATGATTACTGCTGCTGAATATCTAAGGATTCAAAATGCTGGTGGCATAGGCTGGAGGCCTTCTGATTCCAAAATTACTGGAGATTTTATTTACGGTTCCACCCGTTTTTCTGCGGGTTTGTGGGTCGGAATGGGAGTTTCTCCGAATCATCTGAGGGGCAAAGGAAAAGCAATACAAATCTTGGAAGGTTCTGGCGAAAATGATGAGAATTCTGAAGGAGAACCAGCACAGGTCACTAGATGTCCTGCGTGCAATTCTTGGTTAGCTATCCCAAAATCTGGATTACCCGAGAACAATGATAATCAATTGCATTTGCTCGTTAGAACAAATGCTTCTCCCTCAGTTCTTAATGAGCAAATTAATAAGGTCATCGAAGATAACAAAATGACCATTGTCAAAGGCTTTTCTTTACGATCTCTTGGTTCTGATCTTGTCAATCTCGATCTTGTTCTTACATTATATCATCGTGGAAAAATTGTGACTGCGGATATAGACAACCTTTGGAATAAAATCAAAAGTTCCTCCAACATGTCCCTATCATCGGTAAGAGCCTCACGCCCAGGATACTTTCTAGTGAAACAAGAACCTGGTAGAAAATCTGAGTCTTATTCTGATTTTGAAATTTATTGCCCGAACCCTGAATGTGAACTAAATCAGATAGCGACATATGTGGAAGGCATTCCGGCGATTAAAGAAGAACACGATGAAATTCTACCTGATGGTCTCAAAATTAGACGTGAAACCTCTCCTTTTTTTTATGGAAAACATCTTCCCATTCCCGCATATACTGTAGATGAACAAATTTACCATCAATGCCCGACAATAATTATCAGTACTGCTGACAAAATAGCCAGACTGGCGTTTGAACCTAGGGCTACAGGGATAATAGGAAATGTTGATAGCTTCAATTTATACTATGGGTATTATAGGGGAATCCTTTTACCAAATGACACAACTTCTGAAGCTCGAAAAATATCGAAAGTAAATGTTTGTTCGTTCGAACCTCCTGAGCTTATACTTCAAGATGAATTACACCTACTTGAAGGTCCATTGGGGAGTCTCTTTGGTCTGTATGAAAGCTCCGTTGATGGGCTCATCCAAGAAAGGGGCGTATCTCCAAAATATATTGCCTCGACCGCAACCATTAAAAATGCTGAATCTCAAATTAAAAGACTGTTTGCAAGGGAAGTTTGTCAGTTCCCCCCCAATGGGCTTAAAATCGAGGATAGCTTCTTCGTCAGAGAAAGGGACAGAAACGAAAGCTGGAACGAAGATATAGCAGGGAGGATCTATGCAGGAATATATTCCCCAGGGTGGGGCCCTCTTACCCCTAACATACGCATATGGGCTAATCTTCTTCAGAGTGTTTATCAGCTTCGAAGTGACAATAACAGCAAGTTTTTCTGGACTCTTGTTGGCTATTTTAATTCAATAAAAGAACTTGGAGGAGCAAGAGGCCTTTATAGAGCAGATATTGTTGAGCGTATTCAGAATATCTCGGCAGGCAACCCCAGAATGTTAGATCAAGGGAATGTTACAGAACTCTCAAGCAGGATAAACTCAACCGACATACCACAGTTACTTGACGATCTAGAGCGTGGGGAGGAAAGAGATATTTCCTTAAACCCAGATAGCATTTTTACAACATCCATGTTTGGCACTGGAGTTGATATTTCTCACTTATCCCTTATGGTCGTAAACGGTCAACCAAAAACAACTACCCAATATATTCAGGCAACTGGACGAGTAGGACGAAAGCATGGAGGTTTAGTTGTTACGTTCTTGCGTTCAGGGAGACCAAGAGACCTTAGCCACTATGAAGCTTTCCCAGCCTACCATCAAAGAAAATACTTAGAGGTGGAACCATCCTCAGTATTTCCATATGCAGAGGGTAGTATGGCAAGGGGCGTAGGTCCGTCAATGGTGTCTTTCCTTAGAAATTTTCTTCATAGTTCAGTCGACTGGAATGGGGGCGATGGAAAAGTTATCTTGAAGCAAGGTTCAAAAATTGATTTGATCGTTTTTGAAAATTTTATTCGTGAAAGACTGTCAGCAATGATGGAAATCGTTAAAGTGAACACACTGATTAACTACATAGAGAGTGAAGCAGATAAATGGATCAATAAGTCTAGATCTGTCTCAAAGATGGTTTTTGCTGAATACTATAAGGCCAATGAAAATGTTGTGCTGGGCGATCCATATCATAAAAATAAAGGGCTTTCCATTGTCTTTGACAATGTACCTCAATCACTTAGAGAAGTTGAGGAGACAACAGGATTTGTGGTTTGAATGACAGGGAAAGTACAACATCTTACAAGATCTCAATTTATACTTATATACGGACCCGGAGCAATAATAGAAAGCGAAGGAGGGCCGAGACTGATTCCTTCAATAAACAAAGGAGTAAGTACAAGGTATTTAAATTCAAGCAACATAAGAGATTTCGAGATAGTAGATAGCAGATTGAGGGTGGTTTTGAAGAACTTAAAAGGTAAAGACGCAGGAGTATTTGCACTGCCAACGAACGCTGGTCTCAATATTCCTTCATATAAAGCCATTTATTCAACGTATTACTTTCCCAGGTGGAGGATATGCTATGGTAGAAAAGCAAATCATGATCCGATCCTCTATGGCACCACGGGTTGTCCAATCTGTAACAAAGATTACGATTCATCTGCCGTAAGATTCGTAATGGCTTGCATAAATGGCCATATGGATGAAGTAAAGTGGAATTATGCAGTTCATTCGAAAAAGGGTGGTAAATGTGAACAGAGTTATTTTAACTGGAATAGCCAAGGAAGCTCTCTAGCAGATATAACAATATCATGTCATAAGTGCGGTGCATCAACCAACATGGAGGAGATATATAATATTGATTTTCCCTGTACAGCGAGGTTACCAGAGACGGAACTCCCCTTGAACAAAACTGATGATCGGCCATCAATAACGGGAGTCGAAAGAAATACAGGTGAGTGTAATAAAATTATGAAGACGCTGCAGAGACAATCAAGTGCTCTCAGAGTTACAGATACTATAACTTTCTTAACAATACCTGAATATGATAAAAGCATATCCAGTGTGCTTCAAAGAGTAGAGGTGAGTTCTGCAATAGAGGCGTTGATAGTCACTGGTTCTGCTCTGTCTGATCAGGATTTTTTAGCCGCTTTGGATCGGCTAACGCATATCTCAACAGAGGCTAAAGAAACAATAAGCGATTATGTAAATAAAAATAGTAAATTAGATTTGATCACTTATTTTAACAAACTGAATGACAAAGATAGGAAATTCATGGATTTCATTTATGAAGAGTTTGAATCATTGGCAAGTGGGGCGCCGAGATGTACTGATAACTTCAGTATCCTGGAACCTATTTACGTGAAATCTTACAAATTCCCATTTGTGGTTTATCCCATAGATAGGTTGAGAACGGTTACTGCACAAATAGGTTACACTAGAACACCATATACAGAAGGCAACAATAAAACAGTCATTGACTCATCCAATAGGCAAGTATCGTCTCAAATAGAAATGGGAGGAATGAGTTGGTACCCTGGATTTGAAGGGAAGGGAGAAGGTTTATTCATAACACTTGAAGATGACTTTAATGAGTCATCTTTCAATGAAGATAACTCCTGGGAAATAGAGTCGGACAAGAATTCAGGGATTACATTTGGAAACCAATACTGGGAGAACATTCCTGCAAGACCTATGTTTGTATTGTATCATTCTATTTCCCATGCACTAATAAGGGCCCTTTCTCAATATGGTGGATACTCTTCTTCATCTCTCAGGGAAAGAGTGTATGTTGATCGCAAATTCAAGAAAGGAGGTATATTGATTTATACCACTTCTCCAGGTGACGATGGAAGTATGGGTGGTCTCATCGGTATAACAAATCAAATACAACTTGAAGAGATATTTGGACAGGCCATTACTAACTTACGTTTTTGCTCAAACGACCCATTATGTTTTGAAACAAAGAAAGTGACCAATAAGGTTAATGGTGCAGCCTGTTACAGCTGTCTGTTTACATCAGAAACATCCTGTGAGCATAGAAATATGTGCCTTGATCGTCACATAGTTATTGGCGATTAGTATGAAAGATCTGGATGTTAAAATATTAGCAACTGGCGACAAATGGGTAGGGAATGGAATAAGAGCATTTTCGGAAACTACAAAAGAACTTATTGATAGAACACAGGATAGCCTTTCGCTGACCATCTTTGCCCTCTCGGATGATCAAATTATAGAAAAGCTTCGCTTAGCACTGGAAAGAGGAGTTTCAGTTGAAATTTATCTAAATTATAGTAGCACGTCTATTTCAGAAGAATATCTTAGGAAACTGAAGGAGCTAGAAAACAAATACCTTAATCTCAATGTGTTCAGAGTTGAAAACAACGTGCTTCATTCCAAGGTGATTATTTCTGATATGAAAAAAGCAATAGTTGGCTCAGCTAATACGACTTTTGCTGGCATGGTGACCAATTATGAATTAGGAGTTGAAATCCATATACCAGCAATTGCGCATAAACTGGAAATGCTTTTACGTAGATTGAGGGAGAGATGAAATATTTTCATTTGTGCATAACATGTCCTGACTGTAAAGAACCGCATCTGATAGGCACACAATTAGAGGAGTTAGATTCTGATTGGTTTAAATGCAATAATTGTGGTTGCATTTTTACTAACAAGCTAAAGTTCTATAAAGAAAGATTTCCACATACATTTGATAAGGTATACAGATTGAACCCATCTATTCCTAAGGAATCAACGTCATTTATTAAGCTTCCCTGGGCAGTAGAGAGCAATCTCTTGGAACAGTCTTATATTGATTGGCTTAAAGAACTGACGCCACCTAATAATATACTTGTTACTTGGCCTTGGAAGAAAGTAAAATTTATACCAATTCTAATAGTTCAATATCTGTTACAAAATGAAGGGAAGAGAGTAGTTGTAATTGATGAAATACAAGACCATGAGGACCATATTATACATGCATCAAACATTATGGAATCGTTCGATAAAATGGTTTTCTATGACGATGATTCTCAATTGAACCAAGGAAACACAGAGACCAATAATGAAATGAAGAAGATAGATAGCACTGATTTTATAAAACTAGAAAAAATTGTAGAGTATGAAGAAAAACGGGTTGGAAGTAAAGATAGGACAAAGTATACGACGGATAAAAGCGTCATTCAATGCAAAAACATGGTTTTGAAACAGCTAAGATCGGAATACGGAGAGAATTGCGTTAGAAACTTAACTATCAAACGTTTAGAAAAGGAAAAAGAAACTTCATTACTGAACCCGGACGGCAAGATAGACCTCAGAATAGATGAAATAAAAAAATATACTGGGAAATTCGTATACGACAAGAGATGGCTTTGGGAAAATCTTCTGAATTCGGAGAAAATCGTTAAGGCAAAAAAGAAATTTCCTCCTAAATACCTTTGCAGTGCTTCAGCAAACGACAATTTGGGAAATAGCAGATTGATTTTTCTCAATGAAGAAGATCATGAATTCATCTTCGAGAAGCTAAGAGAAATAAAACCGGGTCTTGTTATTTTTCCAAACTGTGACTGGTTCATAAAGGACAAACTCATGAATGGCCCAAATTATCGTAGTTTGCTTAAGCTTCTAAAACAAAATAACACATCAAATATTATCATGTTTTCGACCAACAAAGACTACAGACATTTATACAACATATATGGAGCACCACTATCAGAAGAATCAAATGTATCAGTGCATACTTGTGATTCCGCGATATTTCTAAACAAGTTATGGGAGAAGAACCCACCAACAGACAAATACTACTACAATCCGTTATCTTCATTATGGAAAGAAATTGGAAAGCAAAATCATATAGAGCCTTTGATTAAATACGTTATAGTAAAGTCCTTGGATGACCTAATGGAAAACCTGGGTTACCTTGATGAGATTTTTAACCAGAATTTGAAACGGGATATCGCTTACTTTTTTAGAGAACTTCTTAAAAGTTTTTTAGACTTATACGGAAATCCTTCTAGTACAGATTCTTTCAAAAGAAAGGGTAATACCTTAGACATATTATCATATGATTCAGTAATGGCTATGATAAAGGAAAAGTTGGGGGAATCGATATTTGATAAATTTAACAACAGCTTGAGTTCATTATATACTTTCAATGGAGAGTTACACACCAATCCTCTTTGGGAGGAGGCAAAAAAAGTTTTGTTAGAACTTTTACAAATCAGAGATAACGTGGTCTCAATTATTGTGAATTATAGGGATTTGAAGGGTACACAAACATTGATTAATGAAATCTCTTTATCCGATGCCGATGCAAAAAGGGTTCGAATTTCCACATGGGATAAATTAGTAAATATAGAATCCGGTATGTCCCCTAACTTCAATTATGTAATACTTGCAACTTCGTATCCGAGCATGGGATATTCTATATATGATAGCAAAGCAAATGAATTCATCTTTTTAGGGGCAACTGCCAACTTGGAGAAAACAAAAGCTATAGTGAACAATAGACTATTTGATATTAAATCAAGACCATTTAGAATTTTATCAGAACACGACACAGCACCAAATGTGGTAAAAGAAGTGAGCATGGAAGCTAGTCCCCTTTTCCACGATACTATACAGGAAGTAGAAGATGATTATGTGTTAAGCGAAATAAACTACGCAGCTGGTAAGTATACGGACGAAAATGAAATTGTAAGACATTATGAATATGCAAAGATAAAATCTGGAGAAGAAGCATTGCTGATTATTGATTCAATGGATAATGGAATGTTCATTCCAGTAGATTCAAATCTCACAGTTAAGGAAAAGGAAAAACTCACGGAAATAGATTTAACCTTAATGAGAGGTAGGGAAAAAGAAAAAGCCCTTGTTGGTAAAAATATTTTGGTTGATTCAAACGGGTTATATCGATCCTTTAAGACCGCGTTTATAATTTATATGAGGAAATATGCAAAAAACACGGTGTTTAGAAAAGGCCCATATGAATGGAACGGGTTTGAAGAAATATTTGCAGACAGTCAACGCTGGATTAATGATTTGCGCAAAACATTTGAGAACTATAGATTAAAAAATAATGTTACTGAATGTGCCGCTAATAATCAATTGTCAGAATTTCTATCGACACTCAGTTTAAACGCCAGTGATCCTGAATATATTAAAAAATGGTGGAATGATTACGAAGTAATAGAACTTGGACATAGTAAGTATCAAGTGTACTGGGTAGAGCATCCTAAGAGCATAACAGATATTCAAAAGATATATGAGGGGATAAACAGCAAGTTTCCTGATATGAACCTGGAACTTGCGAACGGGGAGAGAAGCTATCTAGCTTCTACATTTCTGCAAGGTTTTAGAGGGTCCCTTTTATCTGGAAGAAAACTCGAAAAAGATCTCCGGTTCCTTCATGACCAGATAAAAGTAGAACTTAATAATTTAGTTAAAGAATCCGGACTATTCAGGGTAGTGCATTGTTTCAAAGTCAAATTACGAAATGAAGTAGTCCAGTTGAAGACGTTGAATAATTATAAGGATTATTTGGAGCCTTAACTAAGTAATCGAAATTTTGTAAAATTTATAGACTGTGTAACTGATTGAGACTGTGTAAAAATTATTGAATCCGCTACTTGACGGCTTTTATAGACAATAAATTTATCCTGCTATCCCTGCTTTTATCACCACGATATCTTTTCAGCCTCAACTCGTTAGAAACGTAGGCACATACTTTTCCTATTCTTCTTGTAGGACATTATTATAAGCAATAAAATGACAGGGAAAGTATTTATTTAATATGTTCCCAACTTTTGGACCGAATGGAAAATAATAAAATTTATTAACTGTTATTAATTTATAATTTTATGTCTTTCTGGAGAAGAGAAATGCACCCACAAAAGGGGGTAATAATCCATCACTGCGATAAGCACAATTTC
>JAJZJZ010000047.1 GCA_021809755.1 Thermoplasmata archaeon | reverse complement strand
ATAATTGCAGCATATCCAGACGCAACTCCGGATGTTAGGCTAAAACTAGATGCTAAAATAGTTGGCCCGTCAAGAGCTATTACATAAGTAACGGCATCAAGTACAAACCAAAATATTGAGATAAAAAAAGTTGCTGCGATATATTTTTTACTGAATAGTACACCTATTCTTGTTTTCTTTCTTCTTGGGTGCACCGAGATTTCTGCATCCTTACTAATCGTTCTCATGGACTTTTCGGCTCTTGAATATTCTCCCTGAGCCATTAACCATCTGGGAGACTCTGGGATATCTCTTCTTAAAATCAGAACAATAACTGCAGGTATAATTCCTACTCCAAACATTAATCTCCATGCTTCCGTGACAGGAAAAAATAGAGGCATCAAATAGCCAACTCCATAAGCAGCAAAGGCTCCAATAAACCAAGCCCCTCCAGAAAAACTAAGTAATTTGCCCCTGTGCTTTGCGGGGGCGAACTCTGCTATTATGGTTGGTGTTATTGCATAATCTGCTCCTATGGCGACGCCAAGCAGAAGTCTGAAAATTAATAATTGTGTATAATTTAATGAAATAGCTGTTAAAAAAGTGAATATGATGAAAATAACCATATCCCAAAGAAATACAAACTTCCTACCTTTAATATCAGTTAAATAACCTATACTGAGCCCGCCAAAAACCATTCCCAAAAGGGTGGAGCCTAGTAGAAGAGTTTGTTGCGTTGAAGTTAAAGAATACAAAGATGTGATTGTCAGTATGGCAACTGAAACTATTGATATGTCAAACCCATCAAGAAAACTACCAGCAGATGAAAGCGTTGTTATTTTCATATGGATTCTCCTTATTTTACTATCATCCATCGCTTTAAACATAGTTGATACATTGCAACCAATTTATATAGTTTCCCCATATAGTTCTATATATATTTACATAAATTTTGGTTACTTCATCTCCTTCGTTCAAACAATTGTAAATCTTTAAGAATATATATGCAATTTTGAAAATGAAAGAAATGTTTGTTATTGCACATAGGGGGGGCGGTGATCTTTTTCCAGAGAATACACTGAAGGCATTTTTAGGAGCAGAGAAGCTTGGATGTAATGCAGTTGAATGCGATGTTCACCTAAGTCTGGATGGAAGTTTGATTGTCAATCATGATGCTGATCTAAATCGAGTTGCCGGGTTAAATAAAAAGATATCAGATATGAAGCTTCAAGATATATTGGCCATAAAACTAAAAAATGGGGAAAAAATACCCATTCTTGAAGATGTTTATAAGAGCATATCCATACCTGTGATCGTTGAACTCAAGGACGTAAACACTGTTAAGGCAATGATTAAGCTTTTTAAAGATAAACCAGAGATCATAAAAAGGACAATTGTAATCTCATTCTATCACGAAATTCTCCTTGAAATAAAAAAACATATTCCATCTTTAGAAAGTGGTGCACTCCTTGCAGGGTTTCCAGTCGACCCGGTTACAGTAGCAAGAAGTTGTAAAAGTAATACTCTTTCTCTATATTTTGAAGGGATCAACAGGAGTTATGTGGACTTATGCCACAAAGGAGGAATTAATGTAAGTGTGTGGACACCAAATAGTGAAGAGGAAATTAGGAATTGCATCAATGCAGGAGTCGATTCCATAGGAACAGATCGCCCTGATTTGGTCTTGAAACTATTGAATGAAACCAGTAAATAGGAAATTTACTTGAGTTTCATAAAGTTAGCTAAAGTAATGCAAGGAGTGGATCAGTAACCCTATTGTTTAAATCGGTATATATTTAGGCGAAAATTCACTGTTACAAACTTGAGAAAAAGGTTCAGGATGGATAAATGACAGATAAAGACGAAGATGATGATTATTCATATGTGAGAAAGGATAACAAAGTAATACGGTATAAGAAGAGAGGTAAAGGTGACCGAAATCTGATTTTTATTCATGGCCTAGGTGCCTTTATAGAGGTGTGGAATCCCCTCATGGAATTACTCGACGAAAAAAAATACAGGTTGTTCGTCTTAGATCTTCCCGGACACGGAAAGACCAAATTTGATATGGAGGAGATGAAGGATTTCTATTCAGAAAACGGTCCTTTTATTAAAGCCATTGACTTATTAATTGAGCAAGAAAATATATCAAACCCCATTCTTATTGGAAACTCCATGGGTGGTGGAATTTCAATGCTCTATTCAATATTCAGAAACAAAAAAATCTCAGGATGCGTTCTTATTGATCCTTTTGGTGGGAATAACACTATTGGGATGATGTATAGATTAATGTCAGCCTGGCCAATTAATTGGTATTATAAGAAGCAGAAACCTACAATGGAAACCATTGCAGTAGGGTGGAAAAATTCTTTTAGCGCAACCAAACCGCCTGAATGGTTAATTCAAAAGTCCTATGAATATTACGGGAACAGGGACAACTGGGAATCATATTTTAACCTTGTAAAATACGCAGTGAACATTTTTGGTTTGAGAAAGAAAAATCTTAATAAAATTCGGGAACAATTTTCAAGATCTCTAATTCCAAAAATTATTATTTGGGGGGAAAAGGATAAAGTTCTAAATATGTCGGAAGGCCAGAGATATTTTAGCGGTGTTAAGAACGCAAGCTTCATTGTAATAAAAGATGCGGGTCATGTTCCAATGCTTGAATTTCCTCAAATTGTTGCTGACAAGATTGATCAATTCGTTGATTCACTGAACTATTGAATATGATACATGGAATGAAGAATTTTTTAGATTAATACTTCAAAATTGATAATATGGTCAGTTGAAATTAAAGAGATTCCTCCTCCAAAAAATGACTTTGCGAAAGATGAATTTACCCTGCAAAAACATTCAATACATGATGTGGAGAAGGATCTCAAAGCATAACATGACCAATAGCCTCCCTATAGATGAAAACGCTTAATTTCTCTAGATAATTAATTAGATAATCAGTTATTATGTCCTTGAACATTTCATCCTTTTTACAAATGGCAAGATGTACCACTGCCTTTTCCATGAATGCATGGGCACTGAGCAAACTTGCGGCTCTTTGGTCTCCTTTACTCATTTTATCCTTCATATCAAGCCAGACTTCTTCTGCGTGGTTTAACTGCTTTCTCTGGTTGTCTGGTAATAACGAATCAGGGTCTGTAATATTCTGGTAAAGTGTATCTGCCATATCCAAAATTTCCCTTGTTGCTTGGAGTCTAACTCCTGAGGCAACAGCCATTCCAAGCGAGGCTATGGCAAGCTTCATTTCTGAGATATATAGAAAGTAATCATGAGATGCGTCTATTTCAGTATCTATGGCCTGACAATATCTCCTGCTCAAATCCTGAGTCTCGTTCTCTTCTCCCACACGCCTTCAATATACCTTAGAACTTAAGATTTTTGTGTTTTCCATTGTTAAAACGGATAGATTACACAATTTTGATTGTAAAAATAGCCCTGGGCAGATTCGAACTGCCGTCGACAGGTCCAGAGCCTGCAATGCTTGGCCACTACACCACAGGGCTATAGTTGATTACTCACAATCCATACTTTATTGGAATCATGCATGGAGAGAGTCGGTAATGAATACAATAATCTACTGTATCATTGTGCCTTTGCAATGCCCTCATCTCTTTCCAAGATAAAAAACCTTTTCAGCTTTAAAATAGCTTAAAACAATATTTAATGATAAGTCGCCTCAAAGCAATTAATAAAAAGAAATTAAATTAATGAGAAATATATACCATGCTGTGAAGAACTTAAGCGGGCACATTTTTTTTGAAGAATCCTTTGACTGGAAATCCTTAGAAAAGGTATTCCCTCTAATATTTGATGAAATAGCAGAAAAGGGTAAGCAAACACAGGAAGAACTCCAGCACGACCAGGTAAGATTAGAACTTAATATGCGCGAAATTAGACAGGGAAGAAAACCACTGGGTTACAATTCAGAAAATTCAAGGCTTAAGCTCATATTCCCAATTGGAAAAAAGGAAATGATAATTTTGAGAAACTACCCCGCTGAAGATATAGCAGAAATAACTGACAAAATTGCCAAGATACTTAAAACAAAGAAGATTAAATTTAAAAGTGACCTGGATAAGACAGTTCTTTCAGAAATTATTAAGAAAAGAAAATAATATTTTACAATATCAATAGACTAAAAACCAATAAATAACATCCTGTAATGACATCCCATGACTGAGGTGATGACCCTCCTGAAGTTCATAGAAATAGTTGCAGGAGGCATAATTGCAGGTATCATAGGTTCTGTTACCGGCCTGGGCGGGGGGTCAGTTCTGGTTCCAATACTTACTCTGTTCTATGGGGTACCTATTATTTTTGCAACGGGAGCAAGTTTGATTTCAACCATAGCAACATCTGCGGGTTCAGCCGGTACATATACGAAGAAGAAGATAGCTAATGTGAAGATAGGAGTGGGACTTGAAGTTGCCACCACTCTTGGGGCTATCGTGGGTTCTCTTACGGTAACGGTTGTTTATAAGTATAGCCTTGAATGGGTTCTATACCTCCTTTTTGGTATTGTTATACTTACTTCCATAGTTCCCACTGTAAACAGAGGAAAATATGAGGGAACAAAGGTTGTAAAACCAGATTTCACAAGCAGAATATTTCAACTGCAAGGAAAATATTATGATCAAAATCAGAAGAAGAGTGTAGAATACATAGGAATCAGATGGTGGCTTGGTGAAATAATTATGTTTTTTGCCGGTATGCTGTCAGGTCTGCTGGGTATAGGTAGTGGTGCACTAAAAGTTCTGGGAATGGATTGGGCAATGAACCTTCCGATGAAGGTAACTACCACGACGAGTAATTTCATGATTGGTATAACAGCGGCGACCAGCAGTTCAATTTACTGGTATAATGGTTTTATTCAGTTTTATCTTGCTGCGGCAACAGCAATCGGCGTTTTAATAGGGGCCATAATAGGATCCAAGATACTTCTTAAGATATCTAATAAGGATGTTAGATGGGTCTTTTTTGCCATACTCAGTTATCTTGGGGTTGAAATGGCTCTTGAAGGATTAAGAAAGGGGACATTCATAAGTTTGTCCGGGCTTGATAGATTCTATATTGCAATTGCTATATCTGGGATTTTGATCGTGTCCCTATATGTAATTTTCAGGATAGGTGAAAAAAATGGACAAAGACAATGAAGATTTAACAAAAGTTATAAGTATTACATTAAGGGCGGCAGTAGTTGTAAGCATGTTCTTCATAGTGTCAGGGGTGGTTCTAATGATGATTAAGGGAGGTGGAGATGGATATACTCTTGCACAAATCAGCAGTTATAATACAACTTCTCCCACCACATTGAGATCAAATCTTGTTCCTCTTTCCAACATGCCTTCAGGAATCGTAAATCTTGATGGAATATATTTCATTTCTTTGGGTTTGTGGGTGCTAATTTTCACTCCTGTCATAGTATTGATTAGCGCAGTCATTGACTTTGTGGTAAGCAAGAATTATCTATATGTTCTGTTATCAGCAATCGTTCTAACTAATCTCACTGTGGCAATATTCTATATTGGGCCATACCTGCATTTGGCATCCTGAAATTCTATTTTGGTATTCAAATGATAGAATGGGTTGCTTCCAACTATATTTCAAAATTACAAAAATGTTATAATATTTGCGAAAATTACAGGATGAATGTCTATGCTCAAATTTGAAAGGGTTAAGATAAAATCAGAAGACCCCGAAGATAGAGTTAAGACCTTCGATATTGAGCCTGTTATAGGTTACACAGATAATGAAGCTTATGCTGAGGGTTCGAGATGTATTGGATGCAATATTTGTACGCAGGCATGCCCAGCTTCCCTTGACATAGGAGGGTATGTTAACAGCACAGCAGTTCATGATCCGGGTCAAACCGTTAAAATAGTTTTTGAAAATTTACCATTTCCCGCAATAATAGGGAGAGTTTGCACTCATCTATGTGAGGATATCTGTGTTCTCTATGATACTGGTGGACCAATTGCAATAAGACACATTAAACGATATGCAGCAGATAAATTTCAAGACTATAGTGAAGTGATACACCTTCCAAAAAAGAAGTTCATAGGAAAAACTGTTGCAATTATTGGGGGTGGACCGTCTGGTCTTAGCGCCGCCTATTATTTATCAATTCAGGGCGTAAAAGTCACTCTTTACGAGGCACTTCCTGTTTTGGGCGGATTTATGAGAGTTGGCATTCCAAAGTACAGATTGCCTCATGACGTTATTGAGAAGGAAGTTGGTTTTATAACGTCACAGGGTGTTGATGTATATCTTAACACAAAGATCGGTCAGGACGTTCAATTTGAAGAGATATTAAAATCATACGATGCAGTATATTTAGGAATTGGTAACCATAAACCAAGGATGACAGGCACTCCAGGCAGTGATGCTCAAAACATCATGCATGCAACTGAATTTCTTAGAAGAACCTCTCTGGGAGAGAATATAAATGTTGGAAAGAATGTTGTTGTCATTGGTGGAGGTTTTACAGCCAATGATGCCTCAAGAACCTCCATTAGACTTGGAGCTGAAAATGTATATATTATGTACAGAAGGAGAGATGTTGACAGACCAGGATATCCTTCCATGAATGCTGATGAGGAGATGGAAGAAACCATGGAAGAGAAAGTGACCTATGTGTGGGAAGTCACTCCTTTCGAATATGCAAAGGAAGGGGATCGTATAGTTGAGGTCAAATACTGGCAAAATGATATGGTTCCTGAGGGCAGAGGAAGAGCAAAACCTGTTCCAAAGAAAGATAAGATTTTAAGTGTCAATGTTGATTTTGTCATAGAAGCTACCGGACAGGAATCTGATTATTCTTTCCTTGGTGATCAATATATGAGAATGCTTAAGCTTACACCACAGGGTCAAACTATAACAGACCAAAATGGTATGACTTCAATTCCAGGAGTTTTTTCAGGAGGAGATTCAACTAATTTTTCCCGAGATCTCATATCAGCCGTCAGAGATGCCGACACAGCCGTACTTGGTATCTTGAAATATCTCAATGTAATGGATCAGGTAAATGAAGAGGTTCTCCCGTTTCTGGACAGATGGAAAAAATTCTCGCCAATGTCTGCAAAAATGGCATATGCAGAAAGGCAGAAATAGGTTTTAAAAAATTTTTAAAAATAAATTGATAATACTAATCCTGATTCAACTCAATGTGATCAAAGCCTGCATATGGGATCAGGACCTTTGGTATGTCAATAATACCATTATTCTGGAAGTTCTCCATGATCGCAACCAAAGTCCTTGTTGAGGCAACAGCAGTCCCGTTTAGTGTATGCACATATTTCAACTCTCCTTTCTCTCTGTACCTGATGTTTAATGATCTTGCCTGATAATCTGTATCATTGGAAATGGATGCCAGTTCCCTGAATTTTCCCTGAACAGGGAACCAACCCTCAATATCATACTTTTTGGCTGCCAGTGAGCCTATATCTCCTGTACATACGTTGATTACCCGGTATGGTATTTCGAGACTTCCTAACAGATCCTCAGTGTTTCTCAGTAGTTCTTCGTGGAAATCCCATGAGTCCTCTTCCTTCGAAAAGATGAACTGCTCTACCTTCTTGAAATTATGCACCCTGAAAATTCCCTTGCTATCCTTACCATGAGCACCTGCTTCTTTTCTGAAGCAAGCAGAATATCCTGCTATTCTCATTGGAAGTTCATCAGATTCAATTATTTCATCCATAAACATAGCTGCAACGGGATGTTCCGATGTCGATATCAGATATAGATCTTCATCTTCTATCTTGTATACCGCTTCGTTGAATGTTTCCATGTCTGTCGCCCCCCAAATAGCTCTTTTATTAATCATAGGTGGTGGTTCCATTACGGTAAATTGCCTCTGTGAAAGGAAATCAATGGCGTAGTTTACCAGAGCCATTTCCAACTTGAACAGCCTTTCTTTCAGAAAATAAAACCTTGCCCCAGATATTTTTCCTGCCCTCGGTAAGTCAGCGAGATTGAGTGCTTCCATCAAATCTACATGGGAAATTCTCTCAATATCATCATCCACAAATATTCCCTGATTGTTTGTTGCTCTCTTGAATTCGTTCATGTTTGATTCAGAGACTTTTGCTGTACCAACAAATTTAATGAATTCATTATCCTCATCAGATGCACCTGAAGGGACAGACGGATGCAGAATATTTGGTATTCTGCTCACAATGGAGATTCGTTCCTCTTCTATTTTTCCCTGTTCCTCACCAATTTTTTTTAGTTCTTCGTTGATTTCCCTGACCCTTTCCTTATTATGAGTGGTATCAAGACCCTGCTTAACAAGTTTTGAAATTTCAATGCTTAGGGTGTTCTTTTCTTTTCTGAGATCGTTTTCCCTTCTTACATTATTCTTCCATTTATTATCTATATTAAAAAAATCCTTAATTAGTGAGTCATCCCTGCTCCTCCGTTTCATATCCTCATAGAATAATTCTGGCTTTTCACGAAGAAGTTTGATGTCAATCATGACAGGTCATAAAATAGCAGCTTAAAAATTTTTAAGGGTTAATCCATGTAAGACCATCCCTGATCCCTGTTTTCATAATCGTCCTCATATCTAGCCTCGAACCTTGGTCGCGATCCCGATCTACCTCTGGATCCTCCCATTTGGCCAATTAATGGACTCCGTTCATATTCCAGATCTTGAAAGACCGGACTCGGCCTTCTTTCTGGTTCCATTCTGAACATTTCCTGATCTCTCTGTCTGGTTGATGGAAGATCATATATGGGGGAAAATCCCCTTTCGTTCTTTATTAAACTGCTCTGAAAACCGCCTGCATAACTGAAGAAGTTCATGATAATGAGCGAGCTTGGAAGTATAACAGCGAAGGTCTCGATCAAGCCAAATGTGCTTTGCGTATAGAAAACAAGATTTGTTGCTCCTGATAATGGCGAGTTCGAAAAGGCGAATATGCCCTCTTTGAGATAATATCCGAAGAGATTTGGAGCTGTTGCGACAAAAGATATGAGATACATCGATAAAAGAACTATAACGGCTGATGTGATCAATGATGCTTTTATTGCATCCCCTGTTGAGCCACTCTTTCTCCCTGAGAGATAGCCAGCCGTAGCTGGACCAATAATAGGTATCCACCAGAGCATCATGGATAATATAACACAGTATCCGATTGCAAGATTTGGAGAATAATTAGGGCCAACGCGCCCGGAGCTGTTGGATATACTCCTCTCCATCTTCCATCCGCCGAATTTCTTTCGCCTGTCTTCAAACATGGATCTTTGATATGACATACAACGTCAGACATACTAGACATAAATCGTATAAAAACATTTGCTTATTTTTCGACTACATAAAAATTTCAATTGAATATTGTAAAAAACTCTTTTTCAGCTCCAACAAATTATTTTTAAAAATGCCTAATTTGTCATTTTATTAAATTTAGGTAGTGATCCGATTGTCCGACAATTCATGCCCCATATTTCTCCGCCCTGTCAGAGAGTTGCAAAGCATACTGCATCACACTTCTACTGTATATTCTGAATGAGCTGATTCCGCAGTTTTTCTCGTCAAACCTGGTGCAACCATTTGTTCTTATTTCATTACTGGCAATGGCTATTGGGACAGGATCACCTGTGTGCTCTCCGCTCTCTGAGGATGTACTATGATCTCCCGTTATTACTACTACTGTATCTTCAAGAATATCGAGAAGGGGATAAAATGCTTCATCAATTCTCTCAAGCACTTCACGCTTAAGAATTGGATTTTTATCATGAGCAGCCACGTCTGGTGCTTTCACATTTACAAGAACAAAATCCCTCTTTGCCAGACCATCAACAGCAGCTTTTATTTTCCCTTTATAATTTGTATCAATGCTTCCGGTCATACCCTGCACTTTGATCTCCTGCAAACCAATGAGATTTGCCAATCCTCTGATCATAGGTATTCCAACAGCATATCCTCCTGTCATGCCATACATACTTTGAAATGGATCGATGTTGGGTGTCATTCCAGCGCCCCTTACAAGGATTTCATTAGCAGGTAATTTTCCTTCTGAAATTCTTTTTTTGTTAAAGGGATGATTTTGAAGTATATCCCTTGATTTTGCCAGAAATTTGTTAAGGACGTCAGCTGTAAATTTACCTTCAGGAGCCTTAGGAACAATAGTTCCGGGAGCCTTTCCAACTGAATGAGGATCCGAATCTGAAATTTTATCACTGAGATTACTTCCTCTCATTACCAGTGCCGCCCGATGTTCAACGCCATTTTTTACTATAAATTCAACACCGTCGATTTCCATGGAGAGAGCCTTACATAGGTCACCAGGGTCCTCGTCCAGCCTCCCTGCCCTTCTGTCTATTATGATATTATTCTCATCCCTTGTTGCAAAATTGGCTCTGAATGAAACATCACTCTGCCTCACCATGATACCGAGTCCCATGGCTTCAAACGGACCTCGGCCCGTATAATATTTAACCGGATCATAACCAAGTATGGATAAATGTGATGTATCCGATCCACAAACTATCCCCTGATCAACTGAATACATCATACCCCCAATGCCATTTTCAACCAGTCGGTTCATATTAGGAATATATGCTGATTCAAGAGGTGTCTTTCCTCCAAGTTTATCATTTGGTCGGTCTCCAAGCCCATCCATAATTATCAACATTATCTTTTTCATTGCCAAACACCTTATTTCTCCCAGATCAATTAATCACGTACCTTCCTGCCAGTCATCTGAATAGTCAATCTGCTCTTTTGAAAGAGAATCGATGGAAAGCCCGAGTCCTTTTAGCTCAAGCACTGCAACTTCCCTGTCTATTTCAGGAGGAACCTTGTACACTTTCTTTTCCAGTTTATTGTGATTTTTTGCCAAATATTCCGCTGTTAGGGCCTGTATTGCAAAGCTCATATCCATGATTTCCACGGGATGACCTTGCCCTGAAGCAAGATTAACTAACCTTCCCTCTGATATGAGAAATACTTCGTTTCCACCTGGTAAGCGGTACGACATTACATTGTCCCTTGCCATGTGCTTTTCAACAGACTTCTCGGCAAGAGCAGCGGTTTCTATTTCATTGTTGAAATGACCGGAATTTGATAAAATAATGCCGTTTTTTGCAGATTTCATGTCATCAAATGTGATCACGTTCTTCATTCCAGTTGCCGTTACTGCCATATCTGATTCCTTAAGCGCATCTCTCATTGGCATGACTCTGAATCCGTCCATATAAGCTTCTACAGCCTTTACGGGATCTACTTCCGTTACAATGACATTTGCACCCATACCTTTCATTCTCATTGCAATTCCTTTTCCGCAAAAACCATAGCCTCCAACGGTCACTGTTTTTCCTCCTATGAGAATATTTGTGGCATGCATTATCCCATCAAGGGTGCTCTGCCCTGTACCATATCTATTATCAAAGAGATGTTTCATATCAGCATCGTTTACATCAAACATTGGAAATTCGAGCTTCCCCTGCTTTTCCATGGCTCTTAACCTGTTTACTCCCGTTGTCGTTTCCTCATTTCCGCCAATGATTTCTGAAAGAAGATCTCTTCTCTCAGTGTGTACGATCCTAACAAGATCCCCGCCATCATCAATGATAATGTTCGGTTTCATGTCCAGTACCTTATTCAGGTATTCGTAATATTCCTGATTTGATTCTCCCTTTCTGGCATATACATCCATGCCATGATCTTTCTTCAGGGAATCAACGACGTCATCATCCGAACTCAGAGGATTGCACGATGACATCCTTATCTGTCCGCCCCCTTCCTTAAGGAGTATGGAAAAGACCCCTGTTTTAGCCTCAACGTGAAGAGCCATTCCTATCCTGAATCCTTTCAATGGCTTTTCTTTCAGGAATTTCTTTCTTATCTCTGCAGAAACCAGCATATGCGTACGAGCCCATTCTATCTTCATTCTTC
>JAJZJZ010000005.1 GCA_021809755.1 Thermoplasmata archaeon | reverse complement strand
GGTTGGAAACGGCAAGAGATATGCCAAGACTGTTGACCAGGTGGGAAAGATGCTTGAAGATGTTGACAGTATGCAGGAAATCGTTGGGGAAGATGTGGGTCTTGCAGATAAGCTCGAAGATATGAAACTCAGGCTTTCATCCATTAACAGCAAATAAAATTTTAATTCACAACTCTTATTAGCACACAACTCATGCTTCTTTATGATCAAAGATGCTAATGAGTTGAAGCCAATCGTCGATAAAACAGTAAAAACGCTCTATGGTCAAGACGCAAAGAATGTAATACTTAAATTTTCACAACAAGATGCAAGGACAAAGACGTGGTATGTACAAGTAGAATTTGAGGCTTTAGGACATGGTAGAGCTGTTAGTATGAACATTACGGACGATGGACTTGTAACGAGTACCAATCAATATTGGAACTCTTTGTAATTGCAAGTACATTCATTTCCATAATTTCTGTTAATTTCATTTATAGATTAATAGAGAATTGCGTATTCCCTCTCATTTTCTCATTTTTTTTGAGTATAGAAAAATTTAGAAATAAAACAGAATCAACAGACTTATGACAAAAGTAAACAATCTGAAATATACAAATGAAAGAAAGCGGAAGCAACATAGAACAGAACAAATTAACTCCTGCAGCATCGAAAAGCAGCCATGCGCATCTGACAGATCTAACGGAAAGGAAGGAATGAAATTATGAATAAGTTTGACCTGGAATTCCTCAATGGATATATCAAAAGCAGCCTGAGACTTGCAAGGAAGATAAAGAATGCCAAATCATTGGAGGAAGCTAAGAACTTTGCCTACCAAATGGAGGAGAAGGCCATGCAGAAATTGGAAGAGACAATGGGAGACCTCTAATAAAAACAGAAAATATAAAAGGACTTGTGGACATATATATGACAATAACGGACATGAATAAAACTGAAATGATGGACCCGGTTAAAGAAAAGAATAGAATGGCAGCTTTGAAAGCATGGGAAACCATAAGAAGACAAAAAATAGAAAAAATCAAAGCTGAATATGAAAGTATTGATGACTATTTCTTTGACCCAGATATGAGAAAGGTTGCCTTTGGAACATATAGAATCAACCCTCCGCTAATCAAACCTTCAAAGCTCACATGGGTTGAAAAAGGAGGAGTAGGAAAGGAGCTGTCTGACGGCTGGTCGCTTAATTTCGCTGTTGGATGCACACATGCCTGCAGATTCTGCTATGTTGACAGCATAAACAAAAGATATGGAGTCAAGAGAGCTGGCAACCTTGTGAACAGGGCGTGGGGTAATTACTTCTATACACCTGAGAATATTAATGAAGCAATTGAAAAAACCAACTGGAAGAAATGGGAAGGCATAGAGGTAATGATGTCTTCAACACACGATGCATATCTTCCTCAGCTGGCACCGATCACAAGAAGAATAATTACGGCAGCTCTGGAAAATGGGGTTAAGCTTTGTGTTCAGACAAGATCACCGCTGGTAAAGAAAGATTTCGATATTTATTCCAAGTACAAGGATCAAGTAAGGATTCAGGTATCCGTAGCAACAATGAATCGTGACCTTTCGAGATTAATGGAACCAAGAGTTGCAGGACCAGAAGCCAGAATAGAGATAATTAGGGAAGCAAAGAGGCTTGGACTGAAAGCAGGGATAATTATAGCTCCGGTAATGCCGCCTATTAAAATAAGGCCATTTCCATCTAATGATGTTGAAGAAATAGTAAGGCTGATATCTGAATTCAAACCTGATTTTATTTATGGTGAATCGCTTCATACAAGGGGTTCAAATATCAAGGAACTCGAAATAGCACTACAGGAACCTCTAGTCTTGGGTAACTTTGACGAGGCAATGGAAAAGAGATTTCATTCAACTCTCTTAAAATACGGTATGAAAGGGAGATGGTGGAGAGAGCATAAAGGGGCTTTTACAAAATAGATTGCTGGTCTCCTTTGATTGTTCTCAATATGTTGTTGCAATCTTCTCCACTATAAGAACCAATAATTTTACCAAACTCTTTCATTGGGTCAATAAATTTTGTTCCTCCTTGAGTTCTTCTAATCCTTAGAACCATGGAGTATTCTGTTTTTTCTCCCTTGCTTTTTATTGGAACGTTATCTCCAAAAGGTTTTCCGAATTTAGTTTCAAACATTTCCAAAAGGGCTTCATCAGGAGTGCCTCCTAATTTATATCCGTCCAAAAAAGACTGCATTCTATTTATATCAGGCATTGAAAAGTTCTTCTCAATTCTCCCCTGAAGACGGTAAACTCCCCAAGTGTAATTCATAAGAATGTCCACATATTGTGTTTTATCTATTAATTTTCTTAGCTTGGAAAATTGCGGTTCCATACCCTCCGGATCCACAAAAAACAAGACTATTGTTTTAGATGTGATCTCATTGTCTACAATCCTTCCTATTTCTTCATTTACATCTCCATTAATAACTTGGCACTTTTCAGGGAGTATTAGGTTTAACCTCTTTGATAAAATATTAGCTCTTTCCTTATCTACTTCAAAGGAGATTATCTTGTCAAAACCTCCATTTAATGCCGCCAATAAAGATGAGCCCAAAACAGTGTATTTAGTATTTTTGATGCCGACAAGACCACTTCCTCCGAACGCATCTATGAATACGACTTTGCTGAAACCTCCTTTTTTCTTATGGCTTATCGCGATTCTGGTAAATATACCTAAATAGTAGTTTAGGTAAGACAACTTTAAAAGGGTATGAGCTCCATATTCATTGTCTATGTTCGAGGCACCCAGGGAATTATGTTCTAAGGTATCTAAAATGTCGTGTCTAGCTTTATCTGCAATAATTTTTATTTGGTCATACAGTTTTTCATAGCCTGTTTTCTTTTCCTTAGGTATAGTTTCCACCACCTTTATTGGCGTCTGTTTTTATTGAATATAAATTTTATAGTTCATAAGAGTCTTATATCGAACTTTATCATCCCTAAGGATCTATTTGATGAAAGTATTTCTTTAACTCTTCTAGAAATTGACCCTGATTCTTAGAATCCTCTGCAAAGCCATTTACCATTTCATGAACATCTGCTACTACTCCGTTTAGAAGGTCTACATTCGATGAAATGTGCTTTATGAGTTCTTCATTCTTTTCGAGTACATTTATACGTTTTTGGTTATCGATGATCAATTCCGAGGCTAAACCCAAAAATTTGCTAAAGTGTTCTATAAACAAATCTAATTTTGCTTCCGTTAAGGCATTAGTATAAATTTGATTTTGAATAAATTCTAGTGTTATAAAATTAAAAGCACTGTGGTTTTGATTAATTTCTTCTCGCAAACCATTTTGATTCTCATTCAACGCATTTACAAATTGAATGCGTGAATCCTCTTCCTTTTTCTTTAATTCAAGTAACCTTTTTATCTTGTTTTTGAAACTAGTAGAACTTTCTATGTCATTCATTTTATTTCCTCTTAATTGGATTTTTGTAAATTGATTTCCTTCTTCCATATAAATGTGATCCAAGTGTAATATAAACGTTATGAAAAACATAACCGAATCGCTTTTATGAGTGATAGTCATGTATTCCCAATTGGAACATTTATATAGCAGTTCAAACATATTAGTTTGTCTGACAGGAGAGTGGTAAAATGGAAGCGAAAAATGAAGACATAATATTGGCTTTGCTCTATAAGGTCAACACACCAATTAACTACACTAAACTACAAAAGCTGACATTCCTTCTTGAAAAGGAAGCGAATATTACCTTGAACCTTGATTTTGTTCCTTACAAGTATGGTCCCTTTTCTTCAAAAATATATGATATAGTTGAAGAATTAGAACGAAAAAGCTTGGTAGAGATAGCACAAACAAAGATGATAACCACTCAATATGGTAATGCAAAAATAATCAGCATCACGGAAAAGGGGAAATTAAGAGCAATGAAAGCGTATGAAGAAATGAACAAGGATGATAGGGAAAAGTTAGATGATATCGTTAAAAGATGGGGTCATGAACCTCTTTCTTCTCTTCTTGTTTATACCTACCTTACTTATCCTGAAACAACCAAAAATTCACTGATCAAGGATGAAGTATTAAGTTAGTGCTTTATTTTTAAGGAAATAATCTTTTATATTCTTCCTCAAAATCGGCTTCCTTTTTTGATATAGCGTGCTTAGCATTATCCAAATAGGTTGGGATATAAGCGAACAAGTTCTGGATTATGATTAATATCGCCAATAAGCCGATAATTTTGTAGATATATTGGGGTCCCCATGGAAGAAGACCTACAATGAACGCAACCAAAATAAGAATAATAAGCCTAGAAAAGAGTGGAGAAACAAACATTTCATCATCAATAACCTTGCATTCTTCCTTGACAAATACGGTGACGTCTGTTACAAAACCTGTAATTTCTCTTGCTGAATAGATTGTGTCAGGAACGGCTTCGCCCATTATTTCATTGAAAGTGTCTGAAGAGACCGACCCAGAAATAGGGTCTATTCCTTTCGATTTAAACTTTAACATTAGATTATTCAAACCAATCGTTGCGATTTTGACAGAACCCTTAGCGATCATCTCGTTGGCTTTTTTTTGTACACCTAAGACATAGGTATTAAAATCTTTGATAGATCTTTTATTTATTTTATGGATGATCGTGTCGATGAACTCAGAAATACCATTAAAAGATAATACCAACTATTCCACAACTCTACTTTATATTTATAGGAAACAATTTCCCCTATAATTATTCTGCCTTATGCTCCCCTTTCCATTACTGAATGTCTCTAAACTTTATTCCTTTGACATAATTGAATGCGTTCTCTTTAGCACCATAAACAATGTGACTATGAATACAAAGACTAGATAATATACCACAAATGATAAGATTAGGGCTAAATATGTATTAAATGGTATAAATAGCATGAATAAAATCACAACAATAATTATGACAGATGTAAGGACTGTGAACTGTATGTTTTCATAGGTTTCCTTTAATAATTGAATCTTCATTATATCTCTTTTTTCTTCATCCTTCTCTTTTTCCCGGTTTACAATGCTAAAAACCAATATCATTAAATTGAGAAGTAATGCTGCAAAAACAGAAAATGCCGTTAATATGACCGTAAATTCTCTTGAAACAATAATTATTCCATAATAAATGAACAAAATAGCCACTATAAGAGGCAAAATAAAATTTGTAAAAATTGCACTCCAGTCCCTGTTATCAGTACCATTAATGCGAAGTGTACTTATGTGGTCACTTACAATTCTGTTAACGGAAAATTTGGAACTCATGTTATTTGTATCACTTATGACGTGTCTTTATTAAGACTTTCCTTAATATCGTCTATATAGGTATATTCTGCAAGATACAGCTTTGCATCCTCAGGGAAACCTGTTCTTTTCAAAATTGGCCCCACTTGTTGTGTTACATCAATGCCTGGGGTCATAATCTCTCCCTCCTCTTTCAGAACAATGTTCTTTATGTGATCCTCATACTCCAGGCTAAACTTTACTTCATCCGGTTCTATCAGATAGCCTGTTAGGAGATTTGATAATTTCACATGTTTTCTATCTCTTAACATGTTGACTATGAGACTTCTCTTATCAGAATTTAAATCCAAGTTTTTTATAGTAAGTTCGACCTTTGCTTTCTTTTTCGATTCTGTACCACGGCTATAAGAATCAGAAAGATCGTCTGGAATTTTCAAGCTACTAATCACCGTAGATGTTATCTTACCTTTCTCCAAGTATTTTATTAGTTCCTCTGGAACAATAGGCTCAATTTGAAGCGTTAAATGATTGTATTTCTTTGAAAAATAGTATTTTAACTGATTATCAAATAGACCCTTTCCGCCGTGGTTTTTATACTTTTCAAATACCAATATTCCTATATCGGGATATTTGGAATTGAGGTCTGGGATGTACGCAATGAAATTCAGCGGAAAAGCATAGCTATCCTCGTTTTGCATAATAAAATCAATATTCTTAGTTCTAAAATTTATAATATCGTATGCATTTCCAAAAGCCCCTACATATGCCTTGCACTTTATGTATTTCTTATCATTATTGTGATAACCCAAGTCACCATAAAATATTGTTTTCTGATCTCCGATTTCTTCAATATTCTGATTACCACTCTTGCTCTTTAAAAAGTCGTATAAGAATACACCAAAATCTGCTGAATTCCCATCGAAATTTCTTAAACTTTTATAGTTAGGCCTTCTTTTTTCTTTTATTCTTATTGTATATCCGATCAAAACGATTTTAGACATATATTTTCACCCCACAGCATGCTCCCTGTGCCAACGATCTATTTTTTCCTTTACAGCATCTCGCACGAATTCTTGGACATTCATCCACGTATTAGCTTTCTCCATAACCTCAGCCATGTCGTCATAGAGACCTTCTGGAAAAAATATGTTCACCTGTCTACCTTTAGTCTTGGGAGGCATACTTTAGAATACGTAGGTAACGTTTAAGTATTGGTATATGTTTGCATATGTATGAATACTTTCACGTATTCCGAAATGTCATCAATGAGGATTCCCAAAGAAATACTCGAGGAAATCAATTCATTGAAGATTTTACAGGAAGAGCCAAGTTATAAGGTCGTGCAGAGGCTCATTGTTTACTTTAGAGAGCATGAGGAAAATAGTGTGGGGGTTCAGGCATGAACGAAAAAGATATGCAAGAGATTAATGAGGATCAGGATTTATCCTTGCCATTCTCGGTTTCACGTTTTAACAGCCATGCAATGACCTCATCCATCGATTCAAGTTCTAGTTTGAATCTTAGCTTCCTTAGCCTCTCGTATGTTTCCCTATCAACTCGAACCTGCGGAAATTTAGATTGGGGGTCACCCTTCTTGCCTGGCAATGGAACAAGTAATTTCTTGTCACATTTAAAGACTGTGTCCATGCTATCGACATATTTATTAACGGAGAGTGATTAGGTATGTCGACACAATCGACAGGTGTAAAGTCAATGCAAATTAGAGTGCAACCGGAAGTCTATGACCAGCTTTTCGAGAGGAAAATAGCAATGGAAAGGAGTGACAGAAAACAAGTATCATTCAACGAGGTTTTAAGGAAATTGTTGTCAGATGTGGGGGTTCAGGCATGAATAAATATAACAGTATTTTTCATGTCTTACCCAAGTCCACCCTCAAGAAATCATTGATTGGGGCGACACTTGTGGATGCATTTTCAACTGCTGTTACGGTGGGAACAATTTCCATCATGTACCATTCTGATTCTATTGGTGTTGGAACTATCCTGATGAGTTCTGCAGGAGCATTTCCTGTAATATTATTGATTTTTTTTCTGAAGGTGAAAGCTATCTCATCAGGGAGAGGCCTTTCTGGACTTTTCAAAAAGGTAATAGATCCCAGTGAAAATGATTCCAAAGGAGATGATGAACATGACAACCCCTATTGAAAGAGCCCTATCTTATCTCTTTTACACTCTCATAGGGCTCTTAATTTTCACTCTGATTTTAAATTCTATCCCAACCATTCTTGGTATGATACTGCTTATTGGATTTGCTCCCCTAACTGTTCTTCTTGGAATTGCATTCCCCATTGAAAAAATCTTTTGGAAGGATACCTCGATTGCTGAAAAGGTCACTGCTGATGATATTGTATTTAGTGGTATTTTCTGCATTTTGCTGTTCTTTCTGTATATTTTTATTGTGGTCATCACGCATGGTTTATTAACAAATTACGAGGGAGCACTCTTCATTATCATGTTTTATGGATTGGAAACGCTGCTGGTTTTTTTCAAAGTACCAAAGACCGCATATTTCAGGATTCGTGGACTTTTTTTGCGAGGAGATAAAATATGAATAGAACAAATATGATAGCTGCAAATATTTCTAAGAGAAATAATAGAGAATCAAAGAATGCAATAGTAGCTACCTCAAATCTATTTATTCCAAAGCTTAAATCCGGAATCAATATAAATTTAAATGCAAACCCTACGGCAATTAATAAAACGACTAATATTAACAACCATATTCCTTTATTATCATCTTTAGAACCACTCTTTGCCATTGAGGTTTACCATAATAATGATCGAGTTATTTTAAATAAAGTTTCCTCAGTTAAGGCACCATTGAGGTTTACCGTCTTATGGGCCGCTGAAAAGGGAATTTTAAGGGAGGTATCCGCATGAACCATTCGTTGCAGGAATCAACCAATTCTTCGTTGAATGGGCACAAGATAGACAAGAAATCTTTGATGATCACTGATCTCATAGATCTCCTTGGAATTGAAAAAGCCCTGAAAATGATAGAAGATGACCTTCAGGATTCAAAGATTTTACCATTATATTTGGAGGCGACCCGGAAATCGAAAATTAAACTTTTGAAAAAATTAAAAATGAGTATACCGGAAATTGTTGAAATTCCCCGTACGGAGGAAAGATTTTTATGAACGAAAAAAGAAGATTTGGAAATGAAATGAATGAAATTTTGGGAATAGACAGCTCGGAGGCAAGCTATCAGGATTTTGATGGCGATTTGGAGGTAGATGATTAATGGAACAGAATTTTGAAGCATGGGTTGATGCAATGATTTCAAGAATGGAGATCATTGACAGGAAAGTGAAGGAAACGGGAAAGCTCAATGGAGAAGCTACAAGACTCTTGATGGACAGGGCAATTCAGCCCTTTGGTTTATGGAATCCCGAACAGACAATCAGCAGCGGTAAATCGACTATAACTGAGATTGCCGGTGAGTTTGGGTTATCCATTGACGGTAATATCCTGAGACTTCCAAAGAGCGGAGTTTCAAAGGAACAGTTTTCAAAGTTAGCGAAGAGGCTCGAAACAGTGGGATATGAATACAAGAAGGGAAAATCGGTATTCGGACCCAAATGGAACGAGGTAGGAAGAATATGAGCCTGAGCGTTGAAGAGAAGGATCTGGAAACCCTTTTCCTGGAATTTGAGGGTTGGGCAATTGGCACTGGAACATATTCTCCACTGAGTGCGAGAGCGGCAGTTCGATCCCTGAAATTCATGAATAAGATTTTTGATGTAAGACAAGCCAAAAATGATGAGGTTCTAAAATTCTCAAGGAGCCAGATAATTAAGGGAAGAGTTAACAAGACAGTGGAGAACCAGCTTCAGGCACTTTTCTACTTCCAGAAATTCCTGGGAAACCAGATCCAGGTACCTAAGTTTAGAAAACAGAGGAGTCCTGATCAGTGGGTGCCCTCGGATGAGGATATGAGGCAGGTATTCAGGTATGTTGATGGAATGAAGCAACCGTCGGACAGAGCCTATTCCCGCGCCCTTATTTATGTCTGTGCATACACCGGAGCAAGAATTGGGGAGGTAGCAAGACTAAACATAGGAGATGTGACGGAAGACTCAATATATATCAGGGCGGAAAAGAATGAATCCCCAAGATCTCTGGGGATACCAAATTCTGTATATAGAATTGTAAGGGAATATGTGGAGAAATACAGGATGTCCACTGACCAGAAGGCTCTCTTCACAGGAAAGAAAGGAAGGAACACATCAGACTACCTGAGGGCCAAGATAAAGAAAATTGGCAGATCCGCAGGGGTCAATATGCTGCATTCCCATGCATTCAGGCATCGCGTTGCAACGACTTTACTTAATGCGGGAATGGACTTAGCACAGGTTCAATATCAACTTGGGCACATTTCACCCCTTAGTACGAAGGCCTATGATCATTCGGATCGGGTTGCTCTGGGAAGGCAAAATTCAAAGGTTCTTGAACAATATTACAACAGAGGGCAAACGGGGGTAAATAGGTTCGAAGGCATGTGCGGGAACGGAAATGCAAGCGCGGGGAGAGGGATTCGAACCCTCGCTCTCTAGTGAGAAATAGCTTAGCAGGCTACCGCCGTACCGCTGGGCCATCCCCGCCTATGATGGAAAACGCTCCTGAAGATCGTTCGCTATCTGTTCGAGGACTTCCTCAAAATCGTCATTTTCCAGCGTTACTACATCTCCCGAAGGCAGTATAATTCTAGCTAAATATGTTTCTCCTTCTTTTGAAATCTCAACTTCTGCAAGTCTCTCTGACATGTTATCATCGGTAAATTTCAGCACCTATATTATACTTATTTTGATTTTTTTAAAAAATGTTGAGTATTGTTTGTGAAACTATGAACAACTTGTAATAAATTCGTATTCTTCATACTAAATTGAGAAGAGACTCTTACATCGTTATGTATAGTTTACATAAGAATTATGAATTTAAAAAGATAAATTCGAATGTTTGTTTTTAGCCATAATTAGTTAAATTTATATAACTGTTAATTAATTGGTGTCTTGGAGGTTTGTATCATGGACTTCATTGGGAAAAGAAGAGATTACGACGATGATGACGAATATGATGATGACGATTAGAGATATTTAAAAAACCTATTTTTTTGAGCTATTTTTAAAATATGAATCATAATGTATGAATATTAAATTTGATTTGCTGATAAGTTATGTTATGGCAGTGTGAATTCGATGAAAATATTGTTTTCCTTTCCCTTTAAAGATGAATGGCAATGAATGCAAAAAATTTGCTAATCAAGCCAATAAATAATCTCCTTGACAGATATGGCATTGATCAGCTCACAGAGGCCCAAGAAAAACTTATTCCTGCAATTTTAAGTGGTGAAAATGCCATTCTTATATCGCCAACAGGAAGCGGCAAAACAGAGGCTGCAATACTACCTGTTTTTCAAAAAATAATTGAAGATTCTCTGTTGCCTATCAGCGCTCTCTTCATAACACCTTTGAGAGCCTTAAATAGGGATATTCTTGGAAGACTCAAGGAATACGGTCAGCATCTTGGAATTCGCATACAGGTAAGACATAGCGATATGTCGGACGCGCAGCGTAAAGAACTCAGAGATAATCCCGCGAATATTATTGTTACAACACCGGAATCGCTTCAGATTCTTCTTAACTCAAAAAAAATGGATGAAAGCCTGAAGAATATAAAATATGTAATTGTGGATGAACTTCATGAACTGGGTCAGAATGAAAGAGGGACTCAGCTGTCCATAGGGTTAGAGAGACTCAGGGAACTTAGTGGAGATTTTCAAAGGATAGGTCTTTCAGCAACAATTGGAAACCCCGAGGAACTTGCACTTTTTCTTAAATCTGATGGGTCGGTTAAGGTTCTCAAAACGTCAATGGAAAAGGATATTTCCATAGAGGTCACAATAGCAAAGAATGCACCTCCAGAAATTGCAGAAAAAATGGGTTGCGATCCAGAGTATGCCGGAGCCATTGCTATGATTCATGAGCTTGTGGAAAGTCATAACGGAACCCTTGTATTCGTAAATACCAGAAGCGTCGCTGAGGATATCGCATTCAGAATTTCACTATATTATAAGGAATCACTTTTAAAGGTACACCATGGGTCTCTTTCCAGAGAGGTGAGAGAAGAGGCTGAAATGCTCTTCAAATCCGGTGAGATAAAGGGTCTCATATGCACCTCATCACTTGAACTTGGCATTGATATTGGTTCCGCAGATCTTGTTATTCAGTTTAACTCGCCAAGGCAGATAAACAAACTTATTCAGAGGACCGGAAGATCAGGGCACTGGATAAAGAAGCGTTCAAAGGGGGTTATTATCTGCAGCGATATCATTGAACTGGAAGAAGCTATGGCCATCGTTGGACAGGTTTATGATCGAGTGCTGGAACCTGTTATCATTAGGAAAGGTTCAATGGCCACAGTAGCAAATCAGATCATACTAGAAGTTCAGAGATTGAAAGAATTTAATTCAATTAATTTTCTTAATGTCTTGAGAAGAAGCTATCCACTCATCGATATGACCCCTGATCTCTTTAGCGAAGTAGTGAACTTTCTTGTTGAAACCAGGAAGATCAGATTAGAGGAGAATATTATAAGGAGAAGAGCGGGAACTTTGGACTATTTCATAACAAATATTTCCATGATACCCAGTGAGCGTAACTTTAGGGTAATTGATGTCATAAACAGAAGATTTGTAGGAACTCTTGACGAGAGGTATGTTCTTAATGAAATTGAACCGGGTTCATATTTCGTCATTCGTGGGGCTACCTGGCGAACAATAAGAATTGAGGAGGAAAAGATACTGGTTGAACCTTTTGTCACAGCTGCACTGGCACCCAAGTGGACTGGTGAAGATATACCAGTTCTACCCGATGTTGTGAAGAGAGTCTCAGAAAACAGGAAGAAAAGGGTAATAGATGAGTGTGTAACTGGACAATCCAGAGAGATTCTAAAGGAGTGGTATGAGAGTGAAGCTGGTACATTTGAAAGGGTTATTATTGAGTCACAGGGCTCAGAAATTGTCATACAATCAATGCTTGGAACGAGAGGAAATTTTGCCCTCACTGAAATTCTTGGAGGAATTATAACAACCATAACAGGAGAAAGTGTGGAATCGGATTATTCTCCGTATCATATATTCTTCAGGGTCTCCAGAAGATTGTCTGCAACAGATATAGAAAAAATAATTCTGGGAATAGAAGAAGAAAGAATTATGTCATATATTGAAGCAAGCTCGAGAAGATCAAGGTTCTTCACAAATGTATTTCTCTATGAGGCAAGGAAATTTGGAGTAATAAAAAATGATGCGGATATTTCAAGAATTAGGTTCGACAAGATCGTTGAATCTTACAAAGATACGGTTCTTTATCGCGATTCTGTAAGAAAGATGATCGCAGATTACATGGACATAGATTCAGTTGTAGATTTTCTTCACAGAATCCATACCAATTCAGTGACTTTCATAGGAAAAGACCGTATATCAAAGTCATCAGAAGTGTTTCTAACCCATTATTCTGAGCGGATAATGCCCCTTAAACCCACAAAGGCGATTATTGATTCGGTTACTTCAAGGCTTATGAATGAGGAAATAACTCTTCTGTGCCTTTCCTGCAAAAATACGAGAACCATGAAGGTAAAGGAGGTAACTGTAACCAAATGCCCTGTTTGTGGAAGTTCTCTCGTTGCTGGTATCTCTCACTATGAAAAGGATGAGATAATGAAGGGCATAAATTCAGGTAAAATCGATGAAAAAACTCTGAGAAGACTTCGGAAAAATGCCCATCTGGTGAAGGAGCGTGGCAGGAAGGCCATAATAGCATTGGCCGGAAGAGGCATAGGATCAGAAACCGCTTCCAGAATCTTATCTGTGAGTTATTTCAATGACGAAGATTTTATAAAGGAAATTCTCAATTCTGAAATGGAATATGCAAGAAATCGGAGGTTCTGGAACTGAAGAATCCTGAACTTTGTATGCTAAAGGATAAAGCCATTGACTTGAACATGGAGATTCCCATACTTGTAGAAGGAAATCACGACGTTAATGCCTTGCGGGAAATTGGTTTTAAGGGCCATATTATAAAAATCAACAGAGGTCTCTCCCTTGACATATTTGCAGAAAAAATTGCAAGAAATTTTCCAAATGTGATTATTCTCATGGATTTTGACAGGAGAGGGCGATCGATAAATGAAAGGCTGGTTGTACTTTTAAAATCATATGGGTGCAACATTAACAGAGATTTGTGGGATTTCATTATGAAAAATTATAACATAAAGAGTGTGGAAGATATTCCTTGGCTTATCAGGAAAGTATTATCTGAATCAGAATCTGGCATAAAGAATAGATTTTGATCTTTATCGGCTTTCTGTACTACTTTTACTTAATATTGAATTGAGCTTTTTAGTTACTCTCATCCTTATATCTCTGTCGGATTCGTAATTCTTTACTTGCTTGCCCCCTTCATAAACAGTCCGGTTGAGAATTTCCAATATACCCCCGCACTGACATTTTCCAATGCGCGATGAAGAAGGGATAACTTTAAGTTTTTTGCAATTTGAACATCTGAAAACGTCCTTTTTACCTGAATACTTTCCCTTCTTTGTTATTGCATTTCCATTTATACTCACTATATCCATGGAAAAATCGATAGATTTCGCTGACGAGATGTATGTTCCAACGCCGAATGATTCTGCGCCAGCTTCCCTGAGTTTTGCAACAGAATCATAATCAAGTCCGCCTGAAACCATTATCTTAATGCTTTTGAAGCCTCTAAGGTCCAATTCCCATCTTATCTCCCTTACAATATTTGGGAAGTTTCCCCTTCGGGATCTTGGAGTATCCAGTCTAATATAATCTATGTCGGGAAACATTCTGGCAGCTCTCAGTGCACTCTCTTTTTCATCGCTGAAAGTATCAATGAGAATGGTTCTTTTTCCCTTTGGAAAGTTATGCGCAATATATTTCCATGCCTCTTCTTCCCCCATGATCAGTGCCATTGAATGGGGCATCGTTCCAATCGGTTCCATGGATATCCTTTCTGCTCCTAAAATTCCCGATACACCGTAGGCACCTCCGATGTAAGCAGCCCTGTCAATCATTGGCGATATTGCAGGGTGCATTCTCCTGATACCAAATGAATAGAATGGATATGGATAGCTTGCAATATAGACTCTCGATGAAGCTGTTGAAATGCCGGATGATTGACATATAAGTCCTAGGATGGCTGTTTCCATCTCTCCTATTTCTGAGTATTTTCCTTCAATTGTTATGAAAGGTACAGGAATTCCAGCACTGTCCCTTGTTCCTATAATCTCACCCTCCTCTATGGCGCTAATAGTCAAGTTTCTTGGAGAAAGAAGAGATAAAACTTCTTTTAAACCGCTGAATGTTATCCATTCCTCCTCGTTGGAAGAGGTTATTTCAGCAACAACCTCCTGATCGTGGGAAAGTCCTTTCATACTTCTGCTGAAATATACATCACTCGCTTTGCCTGCCCTTATTTCTTCCTCATCTGCTATAAAAAATCCAGAATGATCCTTAACCGTATTAATCAACCTCTTCACTTTTTATTATGGTCACGCCATAGTTTCGTTTCATATCTTCCAATGCCCTCAAATGATTTTCCTCAGAAATAGAAGCACAAAGATCCTCAATAACTGTTATATTATATCCCCGGAAAAAAGCTCCAGCAGCCGTATGAAGAACACAGATATCTGTGCTTATTCCCATGAGGTATATATGTGAAACTCCGTTTGCCCTTAAATAACCATCCAGATCAGAATCGAAAAACGCGTCGAAGTGCCTCTTTTGTACATGATATCCCGGGATTCCAAAGAGTGTTTCATGAAGTTCTGACCCCCATTCACCCAATATACAGTGTTCACCCCATACCTTGAATTCTGGATCATTTTGAATATGGCTGTCCTTTGTGAATATAACTAAATCGTTCTCTCTTTCTGAAAGGAATTTTGATGCTTTCTTCGTTACCTCAAGAGCCCTCTCGCTTCCAAACTTACCTTCAACAAAATCGTTGACCAGATCGACTACAACAAAGGTTTTCTTGGCGCTATTCATAAAACCACTGACTTCCGTCTTTCTTGTCTTCAATTGTAACTCCCGATTCTTTCAGTGCTTTCCTAATGTCATCAGACTCCTTAAACAGTTTCTTCATTCTGAGATTTTCCCTTATTGAAAGAAGTATTTCCACAGTCTCTGAGGATATTTGTTTCGGTTTGTCGGTAAATATAATTGAAAGAAAACTGTCTGCCCATTTTATTATTTCAATTCCTTTGGTTGCTTCCTCGCGCGATAAGGTGGTTTCTTTCTCAATTACTTTTTCTGCTATGTCCATTATGGATCTTAATGCACCTCTGGTGTTGAAATCATCATCCATAAATTCCTTTATACGTTCATTATACAACTCAAAATCTGTGCCTGAACCAGCCCCTTTGGCCTGTTCCAATATTCTAATAGCGCGTTTTATGTAATTCAGGTTAACTCTGGATTCTTTTAAAAGTTCCATGCTGAAATCTGCAATAGATCTGTATTGAGAGGAAAGCATGGCATACCTTATCTCTGCAGCCGAATAGTCCTTTAAAAGATCACCAGGCACAAGGAAGTTGTTGAGAGATTTTGACATTTTCTGACCGTTCAATGTAAGCATACCAGTATGCATCCAGAAATTGCTCAGGCGATCCTTGTTACTAATGCTTCGCATAATGGCTATTTCGCCTTCATGATGTGGGAATATGAGGTCAACTCCTCCACCATGTAAATCGTACACATCTCCAAAGTATTCCTTTGTTATTGCCGTATCTTCAATGTTCCACCCGGGTCTGCCTTCCCCCCATGGGGATTTCCAGAATGGCTCACCCGGTTTCTTAAATTTCCATAGAACAAAGTCTCCCTGATTTTCCTTATCTTCTGAGACTGTCGCTCTTAAACCGGATCTCAATGACTCTGTGTTTTGACCAGATAGTTTTCCATAATCCTTGAATTTACTGATCCTGAAATATATACCATCCTCAAGTTTGTATGTATATCCCTTTTCTTCAAGTATCTTTATCTGTTCAATTATTTCATTGATGTGATATGTTGCCCTTGCATAGAGTGATACAGAATCTATTGAGAATGTCCTCATCGATTCCATATATTCTTTCATGAATGAAGATGAAAGTTTCTCAGACAATACAGAGGTTTCATTTGCCCTGGTAATTATTTTATCATCAATATCTGTGATGTTCTGGAGATAAAAGACCTCATAACCGGAAGCTCTCAGGTATTTTGCAACGACATCAAAAAATATGAATGTCCGCAGATTGCCCATGTGCGGAGAATCGTATGGGGTTATGCCGCAGACGTACATCTTCACACGCTTGCCATTAATTGGCTTGAATTCTTCCTTTGAAGATGTCATCGTGTTAAATATGAACATGTTTCTATGGGATGTTGAACCATGTTAAAACGGTTTTGACCTGAACATTAAAATGTTTGAAACTAAAAGTAGATGATGTATTTACACAAATTATTATGAAGTTCTGAAACTTTACAAATTCATGCCTAAAGATTCCCGGAACTTCTATAGTGAAATGGGAGTTCAATGGCTTTCAGACAGAAAGGATCCGTCGCATACAGATAAGGAGTTAACCTATTTATTGGGGATATTGGGAAAGAAATATGATATCCTCGATCTGGCATGTGGATTCGGAAGGTTTAGCATACCTCTCGCTAAAAAAGGGTATAGAGTTAGTGGCATCGATATCACTCCAATATTCATTGAACATGCAATGAAAATTGCCGATCTTGAAGGAGTGAAAGCACATTTTTCAGTTGGTGATATGAGGAATATTCCATATGAAGATTGCTCATTTGATGCAGTTATCTGTATGTGGAATGCGTTCAGTGAGATTGTGAATTCTGATGATCAAATCAAGGTGATCAGGGAAATTTATAGAGTTCTGAGGAAAGAAGGGTCAGGACTCATAGAGGTCAGGAATCACAGATCACCAAATGCTCTCATTGAAAATTATATCGATGGTGTACAAGCTATGCCAAGTTTCAATCACACGAGAGGTACATTGAAGAAAATAGCAATAGCGGCCGGGATAGAGAATTATCAGGTATTTTTGGATCAATTTGGGGGAAGGAAAAGACTGTTTCTTAAATTTTCCAAAATCTGATTGTGAAAATTTGAATGCGGATTCTCCAATAATTTTTCATCGCCTGTTTCCATAAATACAGAAAATTAACTGAACCAAAATTCAAGGAAATAGTGAGATATATTATATTTATAGTAATATGAGTGGAATGAGTTCTGATGACTTTGCCATAGAAGTTAATGATCTGGTGAAGAGTTATGATGGAAAGAGCAATCAGGTTGATCATCTTAATTTCAACGTTCCATACGGAGAAGTTTATGGTTTATTGGGAAAAAACGGTGCTGGTAAAACGACAACCATCAAGATCCTTACAACTCTCATACAGCAGAATTCAGGTTATGCAAAAATATGCGGCATTGATGTAAAAAAGAAGCCAAATAGCGTTAGGAAGATTATTGGAGTGGTTCAGCAAAATGAATCATTTGACTTTACAACAGTTGAAAAGAGTTTCTATATTTATGGTCTTCTATGGGAAATACCTAAAAGCACTGTATCAGAGAGAGCATCTGAGCTTATGGAACTGTTCGATCTCAAAGAAATAAGGAACAGAAGAATGTTCGAACTTTCGGGAGGACAGAAGAAAAGGGTTCAGGTCGCAAGAGAATTCATTCACGATATGAAGGTTCTATTTTTGGATGAGCCAACAGTTGGAATGGACCCAATAATGAGAAGAGAGATACTTAACTATATCAGAGAAAAATCGAAGGATGGTCTTACCGTGCTATTCACAACACATATTCTGGAAGAAGCAGACTATCTGTGCAAAAAGATTGGTATGATAAATAGAGGAAAAATGGTTGCGGAAGGCAGATCAGAAGAGCTGAAAGAAAAATTCGAGTCCATGAGAAAACTTGCCATAACGTCAAGAGATCCAGTTGATAAGGATCTTAAAAGTACCTTGATGAAAAGATTCTCGCAAATGCCAACTAATATTGAATTTGAAGTTGATAATAAACAAATAACGGTAATAGGAAAGGATATGGGCAGAATTCTTCCCGAAGTGATTCAAATAGTTAATTCATTATCTATTGACATAGACCAGGTTGTTCTGGATAATCCGTCACTTGATGATGTATTTATTGAGGTGATGAAAGGTTGAAGCTTCCATCATTTGTCAGGCTTACGCTAAGAAATATTCGTGTAAATATGGATCCCGGTACAATGATGTTCATGCTAGGTCTGCCTGCGCTATATCTGGCAGTTTTGGGAGTTATGTATGAAGGTCTAATAACTTCAGTTCCCGGGCCAAACGGTCCAATATCATATATAACATTTCTGGCACCCGGTATTATAGGAATGCAGGCCCTCACAGCCGGGAATATTGGGGGTGGAATGCTATGGGCCGACCGAAGATGGGGTATGTTTGAGCAGATTTTAGTTGGCCCATTCAGAAGGATCGATTATCTTATGGGTATAATGCTTCTTGCAGTCATATTTTCCGTAACGGGAAGCACTATAATGGCTGCCCTGGCTTTCTATACCTCTGCGCATCTTTTCGTGACACCTGTGAATATTATCCTTCTATTCATAACACTTGCAATAGGAACCACTTTCTTCAGTTCACTCTTTCTCATATTTGCTGTCAAGATAAAAAGTATGAATGCCTATAATACAATCACAATCGTACTATTTTTCTTCCTCGATTTTGCAAGTCCTTCTTTTTATCCAATAACAAACAAGACTCCTGCTGCATTAAGGGCATTTATTGACATTAATCCCTTGAGTTATATCGTCTATTCTGCAAGAGATATACTTTCATACAATCAACCTTATTCATCTCTTGAGCCATTGCTTGTAATCTTCATTGTAACTTTGATTTTTCTAGGACTTGCAGTGAAGTTGTACGGTAATGTACAAACAGGTGTATGAAACAGAACATAATTCCGTTTCATTACACTATGGATAAGTTTATTGAACCCAAATTTCACCCATTACGAATATACCTGGAAGAGATCATTTTGTCTTTGACATGCTAAAATGATTTAGCAGATTAATGAGATGATTGAGGCTTAGTCTGTTTATTGACGGTCTCTGGAGGCTCTCCATGTATTTGGTAATGTATTGCGAATTGGCATCTTTGTTATCAAGTATATTCTGCATAAAAAGCATTAGCTTTCCCTTATAAGCAAATCTGTAAATAATATAAATTATTATCAAAGGCCAAAATAGAAACTCATTTATTTCCGTAAAAATGACATTGCTCGTGGTTGAATAGAACAGAAAAATAATGATTACAATGAGTATGAATATCTTTAACAAGAGGAGGATGTTCTTTCCAGCTTGGAGTTCTCTCACTTTGGTATACATATCCTGATTTCCTTCCATGTTAGTTTCGCTTCTGCTAATGTGATTAATACATAAAAAGAGATTGAGCGCTTATAATTTTGTCTATTTTCTGTGATTAAACATGCTCATATATGATTTTCCCGGTATTTAAGGAAGAAAGCAAGATCATAGGATATCTTTGTTAAAGCTGCCATGAAGAATATACCGGCAGGAAAGATTTCCATGATAAAACCAGCAATGCCGGGTCCCGGTATTTGCATTCCGTTTCTTACTCCAATAAACACGGAATTACTGTTCACCCTAGAATCCTGAGGTATCACGGTATTTACAAAACTGTCTCTTGCCGGTACATCCATCTGACTGGTGGATTGTCGCAAATAGAGAAAAATTTCACTGACAATGAGCATATGAAAGACCGGTACCATGAAGAGCATGATATTACTGATTATATGAGTATATACCATTGTTCTGACAAGGCCAATATTTCCTGAAATGTATCTGGAACCAATAATGGACAGTGCTGTGATAATATTAACGATGATAAAAATCAAACCTACCTGAGAAATATCAAGGTTATAAACCACCTTAAAGAACAATGTTATGATGGAATTATTTACTAGTCCACCACCCAGGGAATCCACTGAAAAGAGGATTGCTAAACTTCTCACCAGATTTCTGGTCTCCTTATCCTTTATCTTTTCCCCTCTTTTCCTTGGAACGAATTCAGGAAATTTGATAAACAGGTAAATTACAACCTGTACAAGAGCTAAAAGAACGTTTATCAGAAACACTAACTGGAATGAACTGGGGTTATACAAGAAAAGAAAAAGTGAAGCAGCAGCCCCGCTTGCATAAGAACCAAAATTGTAAAGTGCAAATATGGAGTTTTTCTGATTCTGATTCTCTGTATATAGACTCATGGTATACTGTTCTATGGATTGATTTGCAGTAAGATCCCTACCGCTAAGAGAGAAACCCCCCACTATAAGTGCAATAAAGAGGAATATTACATTTTCCTCCAAATAAAGAATTGTGAGAGAAACCAGAAAAAGGAAAGCCATAAGGAGAATTTTTCGTTTTGCCAGTATTCTAAAGGCGGTGTAAGCATACAGGAAAATCGTTGATATGGCAAGGCTTATAAGAATGACAATTCCTGTCTCTAATGAACTAAAATCAAAATTGGAAAGAAGGTATGGTATAGTAATTGCAATAGATGTAAAGATAAATGAGCGTATGGATTTTGTAAATGAAAGGAGAATTGCTTCAAATTTCATATAAAGAAGATAGTTGATTTGACTTAGTTTTTTCTCATGGATGTACCTAAACTAAAATTCTAGAAGTCCGGTTTACCCATATACCTTAACATGGACCTAATGAGCGTATAAGAACAGTACATGAAAAGGAGGTATAAATTCACATGTTGTTTGATTCTTCATGATACATGCTTATGAAACCAGTCTAAGGTCTCCCTTATTCCAATTTCATATGGGGTATATTCAAAGTTGTTGAATACCGCCCTAAACTTACTATCGCTTAAGATATATGGCTCAGAGTACTCATAGAAAAGCTCTTTCAATTCCCGTATATCACTGTTGAAAAACGATAAAAATTTTAATGTTGTTTCCGAGACTACCTTGATTCTCTCCTTTCGGTTCAATTCCCCGAATATCATTTTTATAAATTCCCTCGCAGTGATCTGATTCCCTGAAATGTGATATACTCCACCATCTGTGATCCCCTTTGAAACCAGCATTAGAGTGGCCCGTGATGCATCTTTTATGTAAGTGAACATATGAGGCACATCTGCGTTGATTGGCCATAACGGTTTCTTGTTTTCAATTGCGTTATAAAACATAGCTCCGTAGAGAGCATTTGTCACATTTGGACCATAGAAATCGGCGAATCTGGGAAGAATTAATTTAATTTTGCCACTCTTTGCTTGATCGATGAGCATTTTTTCTATTTCATTTCTGATCTTTCCCTTTTTTCCCTTTGAATTAAGTGGATGATTTTCATCCACAGGAATATATGAGAATTTCCCATATCCATAAACATTTCCCGGAAAAATTATGGTGCTCTTATTTGAAACGGCCGCTTTGATAACACCGTCAATTGCTTCATAATATTTATCCCATGAACCATATGAGAAGTTGAATCCCACATAGATGAAATTTACACCTTTGAGACTTTCCTTAACGTCTTCCTGATTCAGAATGTCGCTCTCCCTTATTTCTATATCACCCGGTAAAATGTTTTCTGCTTTATGTCTGTTCCTCACTATGGCAACAACATGATTTCCTGCCTCATTCAGATCCATTGCCAGCGCGTTTCCATATCCCCCCGTTGCCCCTATGATTCCATGGGTTCCTTCGATGTAAAACTTATTAGTCACAATACTGAATAACCAGTTAGTATATAGAATCTCTGTTCAGTAATTAATTTATAGACATTTCAAATATGAATTCATGCCAAAAGTCGTCCAGGATTATAGAAATACCGCCAAAAAAAGAATTTTAGATTCCTCAACGAAGTTGTTCTATGAGAGAGGATATAACAATGCGAGCATGGATGATATAGCGAAAGATATTGGGGTTACAAAAGGTACTCTCTACCTCTATTTCAAAAGCAAGGAGGAAATCCTTGATGAAACATGTAGAATTAATATTTCAATCATGGAAAATATTATGGGACGAATTGACAATAACAATTTTATTTCCAGTATACGAAAGTTTTTTGAGGAGGAGTTAAACCAGCCCGATCACATCAAATTCTACTGGGTTTTTGCGTTGAGTGAACTAAATATAAATCCCAAAGTTAACAATATCATAAAAGAAAGCTATGCTAAATACAAACTTTATATTACGAAGATCATCAACCAGATCAAGGATGCAGGAATTCTTCCAGCAGAAATAAATTCTGCGGACCTTGCAATGATATTCATTGCTTTTCACAATGGCATCATGATTAGTACGCTACAGGGAATGGATAAGAAAGATGCCATATCTATGTTCAGTCTCGGTGTAGAACTCATATTAAAGGGAGCAAACTCAAGAGTAGATCATTGATGGGGCTGATCGGATTTGAACCAATGACCACCTGGTTATGAGCCAGGCGCTCTACCTAGCTAAGCTACAGCCCCTACGCCGTTGATCGGATTTGAACCGATGACCGCTCGGTTAACAGCCGAGTGCTCTACCAGCTAAGCTACAACGGCAGGCTAATCGAAAACGTTGAAAAGCTTTTAACTCTTTCGGATCACAGCAATCCAAATATATTATTTTTAAATTTCAAAGAATTAGATAAAGAGCCCATTTATATGAGACCATAATTCTTCAAGTGTGCTTTTAATGCACATTCTGGCCATACCATTATAACCCCAATCATAAGATTTCATGGTATTAGTGTATGTACCGAATAATTGCAACTTAGTGGGTATTGATGCCAGCCATTCCCTCAAAAGTATTGAGAAGTCCACAATATTTTTGGTCTTTTACCTTTCAAGGAAATAAATATTAAATATAGACGATTTATTGTTTGAAATGATGAATTATCCATTAATTTATTTCATAAGGAGAAAAATACCTTTCACTGGTAAAATTTTAGCAATAATTTTTTCTCTGTTGGTGCTCTTTATTCCTTCTGTTGGTATTGTTCATTCTGGTGCCTTTGATAATTCGGTAGTGCATTCTTCTAACCAAGACCTTACCGGTGTGGTGAATAATTATAAAATTTCCAATTCACTTTATGACATATCTAGCAATGCAAATTCTACCCTATCTGGTCAAAATACAATTAACCTTATACCAGATGATCTAAACATTATAAGTGGCGTTTCGTCTGAGAAGATTGAGAGTTTTTCACCAAATACCCCACTTTTTAAAAATTACAACTATTCAATTATAGAGTCAATCAATTCAAATCAAGTACCGGCTGCTTCCTTATCCACTGGTTCCAATAACGGAGCTGTATCTTTAGCCGATATCTCAATTGGTTACACAGGGTCCGAAAACCTTGGGGTCATTAGTGAATATTTCTCATACGAGGCGAATTCTACTATGGACATGACCTTTAAAGTAACAGCTCAAAGTGGATCATTAATTCTTTTTGTCAGTAATGGATATACGCTTGTCCCAAATGGATTTTGTACACTCAACCCGGTTCAGATTAACGGAAATAGCATTCAAGGTTTACAAGGAACAAGCATTCAGGGTTCAGGTGGGATATGGTCAAGCATTTGCCCTGCCTACATGCAAGTAAATAACAGTGGAACATTTTATATTTCAGCGAATTTCAAGAGTACCGATGGTGCTATAACAAGTTATGTATTGGTGATTGGCCCAGAACAAAATGTAAACCCCCCTGCCATTACAAATACAGGTCAAACAAATTTTCCATATATGTTGTTGTCTGCAATTACGATTGGGGCTGTAATATCTTTTGCCGTCACTGTTTATTCTTTTAGTAAAAAAGAGAACCTGATGGAAGCACAGAAACATCTAAGTGGAAATAAAATTTAATAATTCTTCATCATTTTCAAACCCTATACGATACTTGCCTGTATAAGTAGAATTTGTAAGAAGTATTATGAAATTGCATTGCTTTATTTGTTTGTTAGTTCCTGACATATCTCCTTTAAATTTATGCCACAAATTTTTTCAATATCTTCATTAAGCATAACAATTTTTTTGGATGCTTCGAACAAATTTTTTCTTTTATAATTTTCAACAGTTTCTTCCAGGGTAATAATTTTATTCCCTGAAACCAAATTATCTGCTTGAGCGACTATTTTCTCTTCGATGGTAATTGGTGTATAATCTTTTACTGGAAGACCCAATTTTGATGCTTCTTCTTTTGTTATGCCAGCCCCAGTATGCCTTTCAACTATTTTCACGATCTCTTCAGAAACTTTTGCTCCTCTGAGGATCTCCGCTCCTTTTACTGCGTGATCAATCCCATTAGTTACAGTCCTTCCAATATCATGGAGCAAAGCACCGGCTCTAACAAGATCCATATTGGCATTGCACCTCGAGGCTATGCTTGTTGCAAGTTGCTCAACCATAAGCACATGATCAAGTATCCTCTGAGTGGCATTGTTTCTTTGAAGAATCAGGAGACATTCCTCACCGTCTGGGATATAATCGACTTTCTTCCCTCTCTCCATGGGAATAATTCGTCTCATCCCCTTTAACGAAAACTCGAGTTCTTTACCCTCATTGAGGCGATCCATAAGAATGGCAAGTGCCGAAACCTCGCTGATTGGCTGAGAAGTTACCGATACATTGTAATCACTTGTTTCATATGCCCAAAAAGGTACCTTTTCTGCCCCAACTATTATCAATATTCTGTCGTTTGTTTTTTTATGAGATTCTTTAATTTTCTCAATTGTATCCTTCAATGGTAATCCATACATTGTGAGATGTATTTTCAAAAATCCATTTTGCGAAGCAATCTCCTTTGGCTCAACGCCTGATTTTACAAAGAAATTTCCACCAAAGTTCCTGTTGACATTCTCAATATTTTCTTCAATTGCAGGGTCCTTTGTGTCTATAAAAATCCCTGAGGCCCCAAAAGCTCTTGCTGTGAGTGCAACATGAGTCGTTATACGTTTATCTCTTTCAGGACGATGTCCAATACGAAGTATTTGTATGTCCTTGTTTCCGTCCATCCAATTTACTCTGTATCTACCTTTTCAATCTTATATCCTTTAATCTGCATCAGCGACGATCTCTTCACTAATCCCCTGAGAAGAGTTTGTGAAATATCTAGACTGGTTGCTGCATCTCCCAGAAAGACCCCTTCTTTTTCCTTCATCATCCCAATGAGTTTGTCTTCATATTCATTGAGCTTCGCTTCAGAAATCGTTGTTGCATATATTATGTCAGCAAGTTCACTCATGGTACCCATTAAATTGATCTGTACGTTTGTATAATAAGTGTGATAGGCTTTTTCCGGACCATTTGCTCCTGTAATCCACTGGCTTTCGATCATTTTTATCTTATCAAGATAGTGGAGCGCCTTCTTTCCTTCATTACCATATCTTTCCTGAATAACTGGCATTGTGATCCAGCTCATTGATAGATCGAGAAGTAGCTTTCTTTTCACCTCAGAGTCGGCAGCATGAAATATTGATACTAATTCTCCCGGATCATTTACAACCTTAATTCTACTAGTCATCCAACCTATATAGCATAAGGGTATATTTGATTTAACGGCTTGATAATTTTATTCCCGCCTAAAAAATTTATTTATTTTCATGGAACCTTTGTTATTACTGGAATTCATAAAACATTCATTGCTTCAACATATTGATTTTCCAGACCAAAAGCATGCTTACGGAATAGTTGATTGGTGCTGCGATTATTGACCCTATTAAATTTCCGATTAATGGCGATATATTAAATCTGAAAAGCAAGAATAGTTGAAGAAGGACCGATTCTGCCGACCCAGCCAAATTTATTAGCTCAAACTTCCCCAGCCTCAATAAAAATCCTGTTTTGCCTCCACCGTGCCAACCCTGACCTTTCGCGGTCCAAATCTCGTTGAGGTAAAAACCCACTGCTACTGCACTGGCTGTTGCCATTATCTCAACCTCAATAATGTAAGAATAACCGGTTAATAGAATGAAAAATAATAGGAGACCTTCCGAGATTAGGAAGCTAATTCCCCCCACAAGGAAGAATTTTGCACTTCTCTTAGCATTGTTCTCAACGAATCTGCCCATTCAAGGGTGCAACGCGTTGAATATAATTAATTGATCCATTTGACCGATACCTCTTATTTTACGCTTTTTTAATCTTAAATCCTTTTTTTTATAAACCGTTTTATTAACAAAAACCGTTGAAAAATCCGTATAAAAGAAGCTAAAAAGATTTAATTGCATGAGGGATTACCTTAGAACCCAACTTAATATTTGGTGGAAATTATGGAAGAAACTTTCAAGACAATAAAAACCGATGTTCTCGTTATTGGGGCTGGAGGAGCTGGAATGAGAGCCTCAATAGCCGTTAAAGAAGCGGGACTTGATGTTGTGATGGTTACAAAATCCCTACTTGGAAAAGCCCACACAGTTATGGCTGAGGGAGGCATTGCAGCTGCTCTGGGAAATGTTGATCCGCAGGATAATTGGAAAGTGCATTACGGAGATATCATCGAAGAGGGTGTGTATATTTCAAACTGGAAAATGGCAGAAATTTGTGCAAAGGAAGCTCCTGACAGAGTATTCGAACTTGAATCGTATGGTGCACTTTTTGACAGAACCCCGGATGGACGAATACTTCAAAGAGCATTCGGTGCACATACATACAGGAGGCTTTGTCACGTCGGAGACCGAACTGGTCTTGAAATAATTAAGACCCTGGAGGATCAAATTCTTCACCGTGATGTTAAATTTTACGATGAAATGTATATAACAAAAATCGTAGTTAAAAACGGAAAAGCCTGTGGAGCAATCGGAATAAAGATGAATACAGGTGAATTCCACTATTTCCAGTCAAAATCAGTAATTGTAGCCACTGGTGGATGTGGAAGAGTATACAAGGTAACTTCCAACTCTTGGGAATCGACCGGTGACGGTCTTGGATTGGCCTATGAAGCAGGAGCAGTTTTGAAGGATATGGAAATGATACAGTTTCATCCAACAGGAATGGTTTACCCTCCGGGAGTAAAGGGGCTCCTCATAACAGAAGCAGTAAGAGGAGAAGGAGGAATTCTATTGAATAGCAAGGGAGAAAGATATATGTTAAGATATTCACCCCAGAAAAAGGAGCTCGATGCGAGGGATGTTGTTGCAAGAGCTAATTACAGAGAAATTCAGGAAGGAAGGGGAACGGAACATGGTGGAGTTTATCTTGATATTACAAGTAAAGGAGCAGATTACATAAAACACAAGTTGCCCTCGATGTACATGCAGTTTATGGAGTTTGCAGGTGTTGATATTACTAAAGAGAAAATGGAAGTTGCTCCAACTGTTCATTATCAAATGGGTGGAATTAGAGTGGAACCGGAAACAGGGCAAAGCTCCCTTGAAGGACTGTTTGCAGCAGGCGAAGTTGCGTCCGGTCTTCACGGAGCGAACAGATTGGGTGGAAATTCCCTTGCGGATATACTCGTGTTCGGAAGGAGAGCAGGAATAGGTGCAGCAGAATATTCCAAGACTGCAAAGGAAACTGATGTTGACACAAAATTATTGGAAACGGAAATTAAAAGAATAAAGGGATTCCTTAGAAAGGATGGAAAGAACCCTTACGAACTTATTGACAGACTCACGACAGCAATGAGTGATCATGTTGGAATAGTCAGAACAAAAGATGAGATTGAAAAAGCCATAAAAATCATAGAAGAGCTAAAGAAAGAATACAAGGATGTTGGTACCCTTGGATCATTCAAATACAATCATGGATTGCTTGGTTGCCTTGAACTTGGAAACATGCTGATTGCAACAGAAGCCATTTCAAGAGCAGCCCTCATGAGGGAGGAGAGTAGAGGTGCCCACACCAGAGTTGATTTCCCGAAGAAGGATAAAAACTGGCTGAAAAACATAGAAATCAATAAAGCGGATTCTGGAATGAAATTCAATGTAGTTCCAGTTGAAGAAATGCCAGCTGAATACAAACAATATGCTAAACCGGAGGAATATTAATGACAGATATCAATCTGAAAATTTATAGATTTAATCCAGATGAAGAAACTGTAGGAAAGTTTGTGGATTACAAAGTACCCTATGTTGATGGTATGGTTGTCCTAGATGCTGTAAGATATGTTCAGGAGAAAATCGACCCCACTTTGGCCATAAGATGGAACTGCAAGGCTGCAAAATGTGGATCATGTTCTGCTGAAATTAACAACAGACCATCTCTCATGTGTAAGACAAGGGTGGATAGTATAGGAAATAACATTTCTGTAGCACCAATGGGAGCATATCCAAACATCAAAGATCTGGTAACAGATGTTTCTGCAAACTGGTCAATTTTGAAGAAAATTCCACCGTTTACGCCTAAACCGGGAATGGAAAAACCATGGAGAATTCACCCAGCAGACGTAGAAAGATCAAAAGAATTCAAGAGATGCATAGAGTGCTTCCTTTGCCAGGACGTTTGCCACGTAATGAGGGAACATAACACCAAATATTTTGGTCCAAGGCATATGGTCAAAGCTGCATCTCTGGATATGCATCCATTAGACGCCCTTGATAGATCAGAATTTCTTGACAACGAAGGAGGAATAGGATACTGCAACATAACCAAATGCTGTCAGGATGTCTGTCCTGAGCATATACACATAACTGATAACGCAATAATTCAGGAAAAGGAGAGGGCAGCTGATCTGAAATACGATCCAATTGCCATGATAATCAAAAGAAGAAAAGGTAGAAAAGAAAAGGTGGTGAAATAATGGTTGAAAATGTAACAGCTACAAAGAACACAAACGAAACAAGAAAACCTCTTATACCAGTGGAATTGACTGAGGCAAACTGGAGATTCTGGTCTTTCGTTTTGCTTGCCCTTATTGCAATATATCTCATGACGCTTTACCAGGTACCTGTAGTTCAGGGTCTAACCGATCCATTTTATTCACCGACCATACTGGTTTTGCCTTTGGTTGCTGGGTTCAGAGCCACGTGTTATGCATACAGAAAAGATTACCACAGACATCTGTTCAACCATCCAAATGCATGCAATACTGATGTAAGAAAAGATTGGAAGGGCAGAAAATACACAGGTGAAACACGACTATTCAGAATTGAGAACTATCATAGGTATTTCTGGTATACCGCAGTTGCAATATTGCCTTTCTTCTATTATGATCTCTATATTGCATTCACATACCAGGCAGGACAGTTTACATTATCCCTAGGAGCACTTCTCCTTGTTCTCAATGCACTATGGGTCACTATATACACATTTTCCTGCCACTACTTCAGACACGCCACTGGCGGAAACATTGATTGTTACAGTTGTCCTGTTAACAAAAAGAGTGTAAGGAGGGGATTCTTCAACAAGATATCTGCCATCAACCACCACCATGAAATGTTCGCTTGGATAAGTCTCGCGTCTTTCTTCCTAGTTGATCTGTTCATAAGAGGAGTGGCAGCTGGATTGAGCATAAACCCAATTCTGCTCAGCTTCAAGTGGTGATCAAGATGAAACACATAATGAAAGCAGGATACAGATACCCATTTTTCTTCCTTGGATTGTTCATTATAGAATTGGGAGGGTTAGCCTATAAATTCCTCTCATTCACAATTCAGGATGTTGAAATATTTGCAGTTGTAGGATTTTTAATATTTTTATTCTCGCTGATTACTCCGTAATCAGCCAAAAACTTTTTTAAAACCTTTTTCGAGGTCATTAATTAAATCTTCAGTTTCTTCAATACCAACACTTAATCGGATAAGTCCATCTGTTATTCCCCTCGCCTCTCTTTCCGCTTTTGGTATTACCAGATGAGTCATTAAGGCAGGTATTTCAATCAATGATTCGACGCCACCGAGACTCTCTCCAAGAGTGAATAGATCAAGTGCTTCGGAAAATTCCCTTGCTTTTGATGAGTTCAGACTGAAACTTATCATTCCTCCATTTCCTCTTGCCTGCCTTGACTGAATTTTATTATATTCTGTGCCGGGATAGCCTGGAAAATGAATTTTATCCACTAGGCCTTTTTCCTTTTTCTCCATAAGATAGGTGAAGATCTGCATTGCGTTTTCACAGTGAGCCTTCATCCTAAGTGAAAGTGTCTTAATTCCTCGAAGAGTGATCCATGAATCAAATGGCGATGGCACAGCACCTGTTGAATTTTGGATGAATTTCAGTTTCTCGTATATAACTGAATCATTTAGCATTATGGCTCCTCCTATAACGTCCGAATGTCCTCCAATATATTTGGTTGTGCTGTGTACAACGATATCTGCACCAAGATCAAGAGGATTCTGCAGGTATGGACTCATGAAAGTGTTGTCGACCACAAGCTTGACGTTATGTTTCTTTGCAATTCCGGATATAGCGGCAATATCATAAACCTTCAATAGCGGATTTGTTGGAGATTCTATGAGAATCATATCATATTTACTCTTTTCCAGTTCTTTTTCTATTACTTGAAGATTGGAGAAATCCACCATCTTGATACCGACGTTGAAATTGTTGAGCACCATGTTGAATAACCTGTATGTACCCCCATAAACATCATCAGAAGAAAGTACCATTGATCCGGATTTCAGGAGCATAGATATTGCTGTTATTGCAGCCATTCCAGATGAAAATGCAAGACCATAACTTCCTCTCTCTATGGAAGCGAGAGATTTTTCAAGCGCTTCCCGGGTTGGGTTAGCTGTTCTTGAATAATCATACCCTTTGGTTTTGCCAGGAGAAGTTTGCTTATATGTACTCGTAAGAAACACAGGAATACTTACGGCTCCGGTATGCTCTTCTGCACCCTGACCATCATGTATGGCCCTGGTTGTGAATCCTTTTCCTTTAAAATCATTGTGACTCAAAGAAATCCCTTTTCCTTCATCCACTCATCATTAAATACCTTTGATGCGTATCTTTCTCCTCTGTCAGGTATAATGACCACTACTAGATTTTCTTCTGTGAGTATCTTTGAAAGTTCTATGGCGCCTGTCACAGCAGATCCTGCTGAACTGCCTGCCAGAATACCTTCTTCTGATGCAAGCCGTCTGGCCATCTGATATGCATCTTTATCTGAAACTTTAATTACATCGTCTATGACTTCAAGATTCGTTGCACCCGGGAGAAAGTCCTCTCCAATTCCCTCCGTGAGGTAGCTTTTGTATAAATAATCTCTCTTGCCTTCCTTAAGTTCTTTATAAATGGAGCCTTCAGGCTCGATACCTATTACTCTTATTTTTTTATTTTTCTCCTTAAGATACTTCCCAATACCTGAAATTGTTCCTCCTGTGCCAATACCGGCAACAAAGTGTGTTATCTTTCCCTTTGTTTGATTCCATATTTCAGGTCCGGTTGTTTCATAATGTGCCTTGGGATTTGATTGATTATAATACTGATTTGGCAAATATGCATTTCTCTCCTTAGATATCTTTTTGGCCAGAGTCATATAATGATTTTCACTTCCTGCTGGCGCATCATCCGGACAGACAACAACCTCTGCCCCATATGCTCTAAGTATGGATCTCTTTTCTTCGCTTACCTTATCTGGCATAGTTACGATGAGATTGAAACCAAGTATTTTGCAAGCCATTGCCATACCTATACCGGTGTTTCCTGATGTGGGTTCTACCACAAAATCCCCTTTTTTGATGTGTCCTTTCTTTTCTGCATCGTTTAGCATTGAAATACCAATTCTATCTTTCACCGAACCGCCAGGATTAAATCCTTCCATTTTAAGAAGTATTTTTGGTCTAACTCCTGCACCTATTTTTGAAAGCAATATGAGAGGTGTATTTCCTATTGTTTCCAATATATTCCTTGAATATTCAACCTGATCGAGAAGATTTTTTGAAGAAGATTTTTTTGCCATAATGAGCGTCTCACCCCAATCATGTATTTCTTTTAAATATTTTCCAGTAAAAGAATGCGAAGTCAAATTTCTTATGCTATAACATGTAACATCAACTTATTGCTATGCAAAATATTGTTACTTTAATAAATAAAGAGCCCATTTAAGATCATGGCGGGCGAAAGAAAAGGGAATGTAGCAGGGGCAATTGCAGGAATGATTGCAATTATGATTTCTCTCTTTGTGTTTGTATACATTATTACATTTGTGTTTCCCATAATACCCCCTAATTTTTCAAGTTATGTGAATGCAATTTTTGTTGCAATCATAATATACATTATCCTGAAGGTAGTTCTTGGTGTGCTCAGTAAGTACATGTACAAATACATGTCTCCGGCAAGGGCACATCCTATATTGTTCATTGTCAGCATTCTGGGCTATTTCATACTAGGTGTGGCAGTGATGGCACAGCTTGGTATTGATGTATCATCCCTAATCCTTGGTGGATCAATAGTTTCAGTGATTATTGGTTTAGCATCACAATCCGTGTTAGCGAACCAGTTTGGAGGCATTCTTCTGACCATTGTGAGACCTTTCAAAATTGGAGATCACGTGTTTATCAATACATGGCAATATGGCGGAGCTTTTCCCACCTTGTTCCCAAAATTCTTTTCAACAGACAGGATCGAAGCTACCGGTTATGGAGGAGAAGTGATCGCTCTTACAATAAACTATACAACTCTTCGGCTTAATTCAGGTGATATTGTAAGAATTCCCAATGCCATTGTTATCCAGAGTGCCATAATTCTAAGGAAGAATGGCGTTATAGTTCAGGCAAGGTATGAAATTCCCAAATACATTACCTACGCTTCAATTGCCAAAGAAATTGAGAATATTGTTATTTCCCTGAAGGATTATGATAATCAATTTTCAATGTATGTGGATGAAACCACCATGAACACATATATCTTGATATTGAAAGCTCGTTTCAGTACCATGGATCCAGACAAAAAAAGAGGAGAGATTATGCTTGCCCTCATGGATCTAATTGAACCTATGAAGTCATGAACTTCCAGATATCATTCCAATAAGTTCATGATTTTCTTTTAGCATGAACACGACACATCCCCACTGGGAGTATTACAAATTCATCTGATTTTTCTGAAGGGACAGAAAAGATGTAAGCCCCCTGATCAATTCCAACTAGTGTCCCCTCGAAACGTTGTCCCGGAACGAGGTTTTCCTGTCCCTGTCCTAGTAACCAGACTGTAACGTCACAACCAAGAAGCTCTGAAATATTCATGTCTGCACATACCAATATCAATTAAAACTTTTAAGTTACAGAATGTATTTGTGGTATTGGGTACCAGTGCACATTTAACTTAATTTTCTAATTCTATTCTACAGAATACTCAAGAAAATTTTTAAGCAGTTCCTCTGCAACCGAGAAAGGGTCTTCATCGGATTTATCATTGGATAATTTATTGCCAGAGGTTTGTACCTCAATGAGTTTTTTCTTTAATTTGCTGGTTATGTTCTCATTGATTTCATCTTCCAGTGCCGTTTCCATCTCCATAAACTTTCTTTTAACAGAAAGACTGTTATTCATTTCAAGATATTTTCTATGAGATAGAATTGCCTCAATTAATGAATTGTAACTTTCATTGTCTTTGCTCGTAGTTCCCACTACTGGTCTTTTCCAGTCTGAATGGTCATCCATTGACACTATATCCTCAATATCCTTCATTGCAAAATATGCCCCTTCCCTGTCCATTTTGTTTATAACAAATATATGAGATATTTCCATTATACCCGCCTTTATTGCTTGGATCTCATCTCCAAGCCCTGGCGCCAGGACTAATACTATTGTATCTGCAAGGTTCATGATGTCAAGGTCCGCCTGACCTGCTCCCACTGTTTCTATTATGATTTCCTGATTCCCCGCAGCTTCGAGGATTCTCACAGCGCCGATGGCGGATCGTGAAAGACCACCCTTCTCCCCCCTATTTGCAAGGCTTCTCATAAAAACATGTGAATCGCGGAGCTTGTCCTGCATCCTTATTCTATTGCCTAATAATGATCCGCCTGTGAAAGGACTTGATGCATCAATTGCCAGAACTGCATTCCGTATACCTCTGGTCATCATTCCAGAAGAAAGATTTCCAATCAATGTACTCTTACCTATTCCCGGTGGCCCTGTAATACCAACAACATGAGCCTTTTTTGTCGGGGCTCCAATCTTCCTTAGAATATCTTTCCTTAATAGAGGGTCTTCGTCCTCTACCATGGATATTGCTCTTGCAATGCTGGAAAATTTGTTTTCTTTTACCCCTGATACTAATTCATTAATATTCGTTTCAATCCTGCCCCAGCTTCTTCGCTCTTGCCTCTGCAGCTCTTTTTTGGACATGTTCAATGATTGTGGAAAGCGGGGTTCCTGGGCCATAATTTCCGGTTATTCCCAAGGCCTCAAGTGCTGGCTTATCTTCCTCAGGAATGGTGCCACCTCCAACAAGGGCAATATCGTCTATACCTCTCTCTTTCATGAGGTCTGCCACCCTTTTGAATACTGTTAAATGAGCCCCGTTCAGGAGACTCATTGCAATGACATCTACATCCTCATTTACAGCGGTATCTATGACTTCCTCCGGCGTTGGGAGAAGACCTGCGTAAAGAACTTCCATTCCTGCATCTCTAAACGCCCTTGCCAGTACAAGTACACCTCTGTCGTGCCCATCAATTCCCGGTTTAGCCAGAAGAATCTTTGGAGGTCTCTGCTTAGATGATGATTGGTTCTTTCCAGCCGCCATATACCTCCCTTCCGACGTTGCTTATTTCTTCAAGTGTGGCATAAGATTCCACAGCTTCAATGAGATATGGCATGATATTTGTATCTGGATCCTCCATGGCTTTTCTGAGCCGTGCCAGAGATTCTGATACCTTTTTGCCATCTCTTGTAGCCTTAACGTGATTCAGTCTCTGAATCTGCCTGTCCTGAGCCTCCTTTGGTATTCTGAGAATATTTATGGGTTGTTCGTCTGATTCCACATATTTGTTTGCCCCTACCATTACTTCCTTTCCATCCTCAATCCTCTTTTGCCTTCTGTATGAGGTTGAGGCAATCTCTCTCTGAATATACCCGTTCTTTACAGCCTCAAGAATTCCACCCATGGATTCTATCTTGTCAAAGTAACGGTAGGCTTCCTCCTCAATCTTGTTTGTTAGCCATTCCACATAATAGGAACCCGCCAGAGGATCCACCGTATCAGTTACACCTGTTTCCTCAGCTATGATCTGCTGTGTTCTCAAAGCTACCTTCACCGCTTCTTCTGATGGAAGTGCCATCGCCTCGTCATATGAGTTTGTGTGAAGACTCTGAGTGCCTCCAAGAACTGCAGCAAGCCCTTCAAATGCAGTTCTAACAATGTTAATGTGCGGCTGCTGCCATGTTAAGGTATAACCAGATGTTTGGGTGTGAAACCTTAACATCATTGCCCTAGCTGTCTTTGCACCGTATTTCTCTTTCAAAGCAGTGGCCCAGATTCTTCTGGCAGCCCTCATTTTGGCAATCTCTTCAAAGAAATTAATTGATGAATTGAAGAAAAATGAAAGTCTTGGAGCAAACTGATCAACGTCAAGACCGGCATTCTTTCCCATCTCTACATAGTAAAAACCATCTGCAAGTGTAAAGGCAAGTTCCTGCACGGCACTGGATCCTGCCTCCCGTATGTGATAACCGGAAATACTGATATAATTCCACCTTGGGACATTCTCTGTGCAGTATATCATCATGTCACGTATTATCCTGATATGCGCCTCGGGCGGATAAATCCACTCCTTTTGGGCAATATATTCCTTCAAAATATCTGCCTGAACTGTTCCTCCTATCTTATCAAGGGATAGACCCTGTCTTCTGGCAATTGAAAAATACATTGCGGTAAGAACAGCAGCCGGGGCGTTTATAGTCATAGAAGTGGTCACTTTCGAGAGGTCTATTCCGTCAAAGATAACTTCCATATCCTTCAGTGAAGATACATTCACACCACATTTCCCTATTTCTCCGTCAGCCCTCTTATTGTCACAGTCGTAGGCATAAAGTGTTGGCATATCAAAGGCTATGCTCAATCCAGTCTCTCCGTGGCTTATGAGATATTTCAGACGCGCGTTGGTATCCTCAGGTGTACCAAATCCTGAGAACATCCTCATTGTCCATTCTTTTCCCCTATACATATTTGGATAGACTCCCCTTGTGAAAGGATATTCTCCAGGGAGTCCCAGAAGCTTATCCTGATCTTCTGGCAAATCGTTTTTTGTATAGACGTCCTTGATCTCAATTGCCGATGAATTAATGAATTCTCTGGGCTTGTATCCTGTCTTATCTTCCCATGGCTTGAGAGTATTCTTTCGCCATTTCTCCAGGTTTGCATCTTTCGATGATGAATTCCTTTCTGATGCTTCCTTTAACTTAGAATGCCAGAAACCTCTATCTTCCTCCATGAGTTCCTTAGTAATTATTACAATATATGCTTTAAGGATGTTTTCCCTATTACTATCATTGCTTTGAAAAATCTATCTTTCTGAAGACACAATAGAGATACCCGAACATTCCTGCCAAATTCCTTAATATTAATAGTGGTGAACTTATATGCGTGGTTATCTTCCCTTTTTCTATTTCTCCCCATATTTTCTTATTCTTTATTTTAAGTTGCCTTCTGCCATAACCATTCCAAAATGCCTGTTTCATTATGGCCTTCATCCCATTGCGGGACCTGTGACTTACGACACATTCATCACAGATCTTCCAACTTGATCCGGATTGTATTGCTCTGAGATTTAGATCAATATCCTCTGCCGTTACAAATGATTCATCAAATCCCGCAAGTCGTTCAAAGAGTGTTTTTTTAATGCCTAAATTCATTGATGGAAGTGTGATTTCAAAGCCTTTAAAATATAGTGAAACTCTTGGCAGACTGCTGCTTCCCTTGCCTTCAAGGCTAACAGTCTTACCTGCTACAAGATCACTATGAGCAAGGGCATTTGCCATTCTCTTAACCCAGTCATCTTCAGGTATTGCATCTCCGTCCGTAAAGATGATATACTTACCCTGAGATGCTCTAACCCCAATATTCCGACCTTGCCCCCGTGAGCAGCGCTGTCTGATATATTTTATATTGGTTTTTTCCGTGACTATTTTCTCCATTATGGATTTTGTTTCATCGGTACTTTGAGAATCTACAATAATAATCTCAAATTCCTCCTTCCCTTTCATTAAGACTTCCATAAGTTGAGGGAGGTTCTTCCCCTCATTTTTTACTGTTATTACTATGGATGCAAGAATTTCGCCTATACCCAATCAGCCCTCTGATTTTTCCTCTCTTCCTTTGTCTCCTTCTTAAACTTTTTATAATGCTCCTTGCACAGATGGACTTTCGTGCTGTCTCCGGTTATTTCAAGAGCTTTCTTTGCCAGAGCAGCATCAACTGTGTGAAAACTTTCTTCCTTGCAATCCCTAACCTGACACATCTTTTTTGGCATTATTCAATATATAATATCTATCCTTAAGCTTTATGCGCGAATTGTGGGACTGCCCGGAGTAAGCCCCCTTCTGTTACCCCTTTCAGGCTTGCAGCATTCGACTGATTGGCCTTTAGCCTTCGTCCTACCTGACCCTCCCGGTGGCGTCACAGGGTCTGTTTGGACTTTCTCCGGCCAGGATAAGTTCCCATCGCCACCCCCGGAAACATCGTGTTTTCCAGTCATATTTTACCAGGGAGCGTTTATTTCTTTTCTCATTGCCATTCCTCTCGGAATACCGGCTTTGGACGGTTGGCCTCCACCTGTGGAGGGGGGACTTTCCTCACCTCATGGGCGTCAGCTGCTCTCAGGCTTTCCCACAATTGATAACACTGCAGAATATTTAAGAAGTCTCCCTGGGTTATGTTGAGTTTATGTCTATTAAAATGTTTGAAATAACAGATGTAGAACCATCTCTGTCTCCTCACACTCCTTAAATTATGTGTACTGATCCATTGTACCATAAATTAGTTTATGTGTTAACCAATAATTAATCATGAACAAGACAGCAGTTTTAGTTTTGGCAATATCATCCCTGATGATAATGTCCGGTAGCCTTGCCTTTGCGCAGGGAGTCAATACGGATAACACTTCTTCATCGATGATAAAATTGTCTGCATACTCAGTTGGATCTCATAATAGCTTTGGTACCCTTAGTAATATAACATATACAAGTAGTGAAACTGGTATTCAAACAGAGATAGCATCTTCGGTATATGTTAATGGTACAGCTATGTCTGTTCCATCAAATTCCGGCAATGAAAAAGTTTCTTTTGTATCTATAGCAAATGAAACCCTCATAGGAATAACAGAACCTAAGGCACTAATAATAGCAACCTCCCCGACGATTTCAACCGCAGGGAAAGCAACTATTAAATTTGATTTAACAACAGTTGCTAAACCATTTGCCTTTAACTTAAATGTATCGTCAAATGCATCACTGGGAAGCCTGATTCAATTCAACACATTTATGAAATTGTCCATGAAGGGCTATTCTGCCTACCAAATTTCGAATGGATCATTCACAGGATATTTTGTAACTAATGGGAAAGTGAACCTGTCAGCTAACGGAATGCAAATAACGGTGAACAATAACGGAAGCATGATGCTTATTGCTGGATTCATATCTAATGGTGGTTTGAAAAACGCTCTAGAAAAATATTTTGGTGAAGGAGAGAATGAGCAAAAATTCTCTTACAACAACACAACTGGACAGGTAAGCGGAAAATATGTTAACTTCAATTACTCCATGTCAGACCAAATAATTTACAATATGTCTGGTACCTTCGATGGACAGACTGTACCTGTATTTACATATGTAAACGCTTCGGGAAATAGCGTTCTCATCAGTAAGGCCAGTATGAGTTCTATTCCTTTAAACAAAGTTATCACTGTTGGTTCAGTCTTTTTCTATGCCAATGAGAGTTTCATATATGTAATTCACGACACACCATCATTGCAGTCTGCGTTTGCTTTCAGAAACGGAACACTAAATTTGACACTGGCTAAAGGTCTTAGCGCATCTATTTTCTCCACTACCTCCGCAAAGGTATCCTATAGCGCATCGGCAATTGCTGATAACGAAGATACTCAAAACAACATTCTTCTTGGAGTAGGAGGACATGTGAATGCACAAAGCCAGGCGGTAATTATTACTGGACAAAACTTTACCGGGTTCTTAATGGTACCCGGCAACGCAAGCATTACAATTGGCGGTGGAATGATCTCAATATCATCTAAAGATGTAGCTGTAATTCACTTTGTGTCTCCACCAGGTTTAAGAAATATTGGAAAACTTAACGGTGACATTAAGAATGCAATAGAGTCAGGTAAGATTTCTGCTCAGATAATAGTCAATTCTACAAGCGCTGGTCCAAATTCCAACCTAACCATTGGATTTAATGGAAGTGTGAATGCTGCTGTTTCATCTCAGACCCAGGGAAAAGCAACTGTATCTATTTCATCAACGAATCACAAAGGAACCATAGTAGCTGTTTTCGTAACAAAGCAATTCCTTGGAACCTCAAATACGGTCTATCTTAAATTTGATGGAAGTGTTATTAATCTCACGAGTGCATCTGCAATATTCAACATAACCTCAACCACGAATGCCTATTACGCAGTAATAAACGAATCTTCCGGTGTAATGATATTGATCCATGTGCCACACTTTTCAAACCACACAATAGAAGTGAGTTCTACACCATATACCACTACTACATCAACAACCACTCCTACAAATATTCCACAGAACGTTGAATATTTCTCAATTGCAGCTGGTGTCGGAGTAATAGTAATAGTGGGTGCAGCAGCATTGGTTATGAGAAGAAAGAAATAACCAAAACTTTATTTTTTTCCCTTACTTTTTTTTACAGATTTATAGATGATTAACTTTGTTGGATAGACTCAATTCTTTGTAATTTTAATAGGTATCTATTTCATCACTTTTTAATCACGTTTTTAGATATTTGCTTTATGACATTTTTACATAACAATACAGCTTTTTTAGAAGGTTCCAGATACCTCAAGGCAATTACTTCAAGACTTTCTATGTCGATATTATAATTGAATGTATATCCACTTGTTTGCCTGTTGCTGAGCAATTCCGGAAGTAGAGATCTGACAACTTCCCTTATTTCATCCTTAATGCCTTTTGGGATTTTATGTGAATTTACAATATTATTTTCAACAGTTTCAATTATGTTGTGGTTTTTAGGTGGATCTATGCCAAGTGCAAGGAGTACTGCCTTTAGAGCTATCTCTACCGCCATTTCTTCGCTGTACAAACAGGTATTATATACCTTATTTTCCGCCATTACCTCTGCCGTTCTAATCCAGCTTTCGGCCGTATCTATTGCTTTTTCAGAGATTTCTACTCCCATACGAGCATTTCTCCGGTCTTTGTATTTACACGTTTATGTTTAGTTTTTGAAATTTTATTAAGAAAATCTGAAACTGCGTTACCACGTTGAAAAAGAACTATACCATAGTCTACAATTTCAAAGTATAATGGATTCAGAACTTCGAGATCTTCCAGTGTTAGAATAAGGGGACTTATAAATAGTGACAAGCCTCTTTTTATCAATATATCTTGATATGAATTTACTTCACCCCTTTTCATATTTAGAAATTCAAGGCAATCTATGAATTTAGAGTTGGTTATAACCGCTAAATCTATATCACTAAATTTGGAAAAACTGTTCTTTGTAATAGAACCATAAAGTATTATGCCTAGTATGTGAGGATTTTCATCTATCAAATCTACAAAGCGCATTATATAATTTTTTATATCCTGATCCATCTTCATCAAGATAAGCTGCTTTCCTATGGTCTGTTTTATAACTTCTGTGAAAGAACTTCTTCTATTCGTGTTTAGTTCTATAATTTGCTTAGCCTCTCTTAGTATTGAATATGCTTCTTCTGTGAGCAGAGTTTGCTTGAACTTTCCCATCATCATATGTATGTAGTCTACATATATAAAGTGCTATCAACAATACAATGATTAATAATTAAAAGGTTCTATTGCATTCACCGGGAGAATTTTATATTCGGATACGATTTTTTCCTTTACTGAGTATAATGGAGAGTCTTGCTTCTAATTAACTGTTAATTACCAAAATATCTATTTAGAATTCTCATGAGTGACTCTATTGTTCTTTTAATTATCGTTGCATTCCCTATGTTAATGAATTTTCTACAGGTGACGAAAATAAAATATAACCATTCTTATCTTTAAAGCTTGTAAAATTTGCATAATGAATATTTAACGCATCGCTATGGCAGATTCTCTTTTCAAGAGGATTTCCGCTATATTTTTTGGAAGATAAATTATGTCGTTTTTTCTCAGATAGTAGTTTCCATCCTTTAGTGCTATGGGCATATAATCGATTGTTATTCTAAGTTGAGATAGATCCTCGCTTCTTTCAGGTACACTTTGAGGTTCATCAATCTCCTGTTTAATTTCCGGTTCCTTGTGTGATTCTTCAGGGCTTTCCCTCTCCTGAATCTTACCAGGATCAACGAGAGAATCTCGAATTACCATCATCTCGTTGTGCATTTTCATTATGAACTCTCTTTCTTGAGGAGTCAGGATGTCAAGGGTTTTCCCTTCTATATCGTAAAGGGATTCCCGGAGAATTTTCTCATATCTCTTTTGAAAAAAAAGGGATAATGACTTTTTGATATTTCCCTCTCTTTCCCTTATGGCGATATATTGATCGATATCTCCTTTAGATAATGATTCTTCTGCCATTTCCTTTAAAAAAAGCAGCGCCTCTCTTACTTCCGAGTAAAAATCCTGATTGATCCTGTTCAGTGTTACTCCTTTAGATTCAATCCTAGAGTAATCTCTAATTTTTTTGAACAGTCGATCAATGTCTGAGGCATTTAATGGCATTTCATTAGACTATTTACCTCAAGTATTTTAATTTCTTGAAGACTGGCAATAAATTCAACTCTATCTTGTTAATCTGTTTTTGCAATGAATTGAAAATTTTCATTGTTAATGTTTTAAGCGATATTATCCCTCATATTTGTTGTGAACTTAGCAAAAATTTTTGCATCAAATATTGTTATAGATGATCTGCAAAAATAGAAGATAATGCACTCTGCTAGATGAATTATGCATGAGATGAGCATGCATGGGCGTCTTATCCTCCCGTAAAATAATTATATATAAGAGCATCAAATACCTGCTTACTCTCTGTGAGCCTTTACTTATTTACCATAAGCGGCTCCTAATTGGGGTGAAACATTGAAGAGAAGTTCAAGGGACTGGAAAAAACGCGGAAACATGCGATGGAAGTGGAGAAAGAAGAGAATCCGAAGGCTGAAAAAGCAGAGAAAGGCTAACAGGACATAAGGGAGCATGGGGTAGTCAGGCATCCTATCGGGCTCCAGTCAGGGTATGTTTAGCAACGGGTCATCTGATTCATGATGAGTGACTGGAACTAAGAACCGGGAAGAGACCCGCAGATCTGGGTTCAAATCCCAGTGCTCCCACTCATAGTGAGCGGTTTTATGTGACGGCTACCTCTCAAATTTTTTCATTTATCTTTCTACGTTAGTTTCCAGTACAAAGGCTTGACTCCAATTAATTAATAGACCTTGTAAATCAACGTTAAGTTTTTTGCAACTTTATTAATTAAGAGGAATTCTTGGTCGATTAATCATAGAATAAAATTTCTTGACAGTGTGATTGAAAAACCCTCAAAGCAATTATTATTTATAAATTAGAGTAATATTGAAATTTAACACTATCAATACCTAATAATTATATGATATATTGTCTAAAGATGTGATTAGGTAAAAAATGTTCAAGAATTGCCACAAAATTAAATTTTCGGAAGAAATTGATTTGCAGATTCCATCTTGCAATTATTTTGCCAATGATAGTTCTTATCCAAATAAATTCAAAAAATTTGCCACTATAGACGAGCTTCGTCTTGACGTTAAAAACGATTTGGAAGAATGGAATGAACTTACCATCGGTCTTGAAACCAATTCAGATTATAACAGAAGCAAAGCAAGTGAAACAGTTTAGATGCGTAGAGTATAGAGTTGTTTTATATGCAGCGCTTAATTGCTACAATTTGAAATCAGGTGTCCTCTATCTTAGAACCAGTATTGTTTAATCAAGGTAGTCAGGAGCCAGTCTTGTGGGTGTAGGATGTTATATATATAGTATCAAAACCTGAGTTCCCTATTACCCCCAATTTAACTATCGATTTGAGAAAAAGAGGGAAAACCGATGAATGCGGTTGAATTACAGCATTAGATTTAATTGATTTCATTAGATATTAGCGCGTTTACATTTAATGTTCCTTTATACAAAAGCACAATGAATGAATATTTAGAATAGCTGTGCCATTACCTTTTTTATTTCCATACAGATTTGGAAGCTGTATACCCACCAAAGTTCCTTGGGCTTCAGGGAGTACTGACCCTCTGTTGATGCAAAAGATCTTACAATGTTTCAAAGCATAACAATTATGGAAAAACTTTTTCCAACGACCTAGTATTGAATATTCTACTCTCCTCAGGATTAATTTTTTGTTAGTGTGAGATGATAAAGATATTCGTAATTCGCATAATGTTTGGTTATATGAATTGGGACACCACCATATCATTGCTAACAATAAATTTATTATAAGTGTTATACTTATTCTATAACATAGGTTATATCAATGTCAGAATTTGCAAAGAAGAGTCTAATAGAAAAGAAAAAAAATAATGAAGGTGTAAAAGGAATGCGTAAAGAAAAAGATGGTTTTGCCATAACTATAGACCTAGCTTCATCTGAACCAATCTACAGACAGATTATGAGTAATGTAATTAAAAATATAGCCAGTGGAATACTGGAGGAGGGGGATAAATTGCCTTCATCCCGTGAACTTTCGTCTCTCCTGGGTATAAACTATCATACAATAAATAAAGCATATAGTTATCTTGAACAGGAAAAATACATATATCAGGATAGAAGAAAACGAATTCTTGTTGGTCGAATTACCAGTAAGAATGATGATAGTATCGATGTTGTCTGGGAAAGTCAGATGAGAAATCTGCTTTCCGAATCAATTTCTAAGGGATATTCTCTCGCTCAAATAAAGAATAGAATAGACAAAATTATTGATGAAATCATAGGAAAGGGTGGATTTAATTGATCTCAATTGTAATTTTACTGAGTATTGTTCCAGTAACACTCTTCATTGGAATAATATTCGGGCTTATTCCTTACTTCATAAGACCAGATTTGATCTTTGGTCTTAGAGTTCCAGACTACCAATATTTTGGACCTGTCATAAGCAAAATGAAGAAAGAGAATCTGATATATGACTTATCCATTTCAATAATCTTAGTTGTATTTTTTATCATTCTTTATACATATATTCCACCAATCCTGATTGAACTTATACCTATGCTCGAAATATTTTTTATGACTGGTGTTTATTTTTATTTTAGATCAAAAACACAGGAATTAAAGAATAAAACAATTTCCTTGGAACAACAAACAAGAATATCCGCTTTTATTCAAACGGGGTCTACAAATATTAATCCTGTCTGGTATCTGGTTCCATGGATAGAACTCATAATTTTCATAATAATTGGTACAATCTACTATCCAAATATACCAAACACATTCGCGATCCATTTTGGACCTAATGGAAAGCCAAATGCATACGCCACAAAATCTATAACTTCAGTTTTCCTATTATTAATTTTCATAGCAATACCGTTAACAGTCTTATTTGACCTTATAATCTTTGCAATAGGGAGATCAAGGACAAACGCAAATGTTCCAAATCCAAAAAAGTCTGCGTTACAACTAAAGGGATTTAATTCAAAACTTTTTTTGCTTCTGATTGCTATTAACATTATTGTCACCTTTACAATGTTTCTCGGTTCTCTTTTAATGTGGGGAGTTATTCCGTCTGCCTATTCTTTTATTCTTGTTCTTCCCCCCTTACTTATTTTACCTCTAGTTCTAATATTTGCAGCTCGTAATGGGCAGGCAGGATGGAAAATGTATCCAAATGTCAAGGATGGTGAAGACAACGGTGCAGTTAGAGATGATGATAAAGAATGGATAGGCGGACTTATATATCGCAACAAAAACGATAGATCGATTCTTGTACCCAAGAGATACGGCGTTGGATATACATTTAATTTTGGAAACAGATGGAGTTTCTTAATTTTGGGAATCATAATCGGACTACCCATAGTAATAATAATCTTGGAAGTTATGATTTAAGGGCTTGGCACACTGGTCTGAACTCCCATTCCATACAACCTCTCCTTTCTAAATTGTCAGATGCACATGCTTCATCGAAGGGGGTCTCATCATTTCACACAAAAATTTTGCACTCAAACATCCCCTCTTTTACGGCATCGGCCTTGAATATAACCTCGCAGGCAGGATTATGTTTCTATTTCCCCACCCAAATCATTCTCTTTCCCACCGTTTATCAATATAGCAAACTCATCTCTAATCTTATTTCTTGACTGGATTTGCGTCGTTAAGTCTTAAGGTCATGATTAAACGTTTAAAAATGTTTCATAAGACTTCCGATTTAAGATTTTTTCTTTTAACTCCAGATCCAATCAACCAGTTTTATCTTATTAAGTGGACTAACCATTCCTAATTCATTATATTCTAATTCGCAAACTTAGGGCTGATACTAATATATTTCTGTTCTAAATGACTAGTATATTCTGAGCAAAGACGATGGAATCACTTTATGCTGAAATAGATATTCCACATAATGAACAAAGTCTTCATTTTATGAAAGTTACGTTCAACTTTCTATTCTATGCCTTATTTATCTCACAATTTCTCTCCACATTCTGGACAGAATTTAATTCCAATCGGACTCTCTTTTCCACATTTCGGGCATTTAATCTGTGCAGGTACAGCAGTTGACTGCCCACACTCGGGACAGAATTTAGAACTGACCGATACATTTGCCCCACACTTAGGACACTTGTTAGGATAGAAAGATGAGTTTACTGGAACCGCAGAGCAACATTTTGGGCATGATTTCATCTGCTGCTGTGCACCCTATATCATCTGTCCTGACATTGCATATCCCATTCCTGCTCCAGCGCCCATGCCTACCCCCATGCCTGCCCCGAGACCGGCAAAACCGCTTGGATTCTTGGACGCATCAACCATAGCCTGTCCAGCCTGATACTGCAGATAATTTACGCCGAGTACAGACATTTCAGATCGTGTATCTATAGCCTTCTGGACCTCATCAGGTAGTGAAATGTTAATGCCCTGGAGTTTTTCAATATCAATGCCATACTGCTGAAAGTTTTGAGGAGCTAATCCCAACACAGCCTGTTCAATTGTAGGAAGATTGGCTGGCAAATCTGTTATTTTCAATCCGCCTTCTTTGACTTTCCCAATAGCTACGTATATGAGCAAAACTATTTGATCCCTTAATCTTGACTCTACTTCGTCGGAGGTCACTGCGTTAAAAGTCCCTACAAACTGGTTAATAAATTGTCCAATTTGAATATCTGTTCCATATCAGAGTTAATGTGAACTGGGTAAATCCTTTACCATGGGTTGTAACAAGGTTAGTAAAACCAGGAATTGTAGAGGAGAGGACTAAATGGATCCATCCTGACCAAACCCTAACTTGCCGGTCAAGGCGAAGATTTCGTTCATTTCTCCCTCTTAGAATCGCAAGTGACAACCTCGGTCATATGTCTTTCAGACGGTAGCCTCCCATGTGGCATTACGATCTGGTTGGAATGACTCTAAACCCATTCTATTTATGTATTCGCAGTTTTATCCTTTGTTGTTAGCGCCAGTTGAAACTATTGTCCCTAAAATAATTTTTGTTGCACTACCAAAATCTGATCGATAATTGGCAGAAAATAGTTATATAACAGCTTTAGTGCGAATTCCACATCTTAAATTTTTGCACACCTCAAGTTCAAAGGGAAAAATGAATAGAAAAAGAGACAGTAAGGTTTGTGCATGAATACAGGAGAATAGTTATGAATTAAGATCCATCAGATCACCCATTTACAGATGAAATCATGGATAGAGCAAACACATTCAGAATGAACAAGGCATGACCACGTTTTTGTTAATATATAACATCTGGGATATCTAACCGACACTTCCAGCTATAATGTTGCACAAAAAACGCTTATATAACTATTTGTATTCAGAATTTATGGCGGAGTTGAATTTCCAAGAAAATATTTTCACTCCATATCCTTTAAAAGAGCTTTCAAAAGATTTAAAGAAAAAACATAGTAAATGGAGTCCGGTAGTTAGGAAAATGATCAATGAATATGTAAAAACTAGCGGGGAAGGTTTTAGCCGTTTTAGTGATTTGCTCATAAAACTGATGGAAGATGATCTAGACATTTATAATTTTACGAAAGAAGATGAGGACGAGCTAAAAAGAGAGTTTGAAAACATTGATAAAAGCTTCAAACATATTTCAGTACTGTTGGATGAAATGTCTGAGCATGAGCAGAAAAAATTGTGGGTAGACAAATATGATAGCACGGTAAAAACGCTTTATAAGTTAAGGTCTCAATTTTTAAAATCGCTTCTCTCAAAGGAATTGTGGAAGGAAACGGATTCACTGATCTTAACATATTACGACTATCTAATCAGTACGATGAGTGATCTAACTAGGAAAATTGATGAGAGCCATACAGAAGATGCAAATAAACTGATGACAATAGCCAGTGTCGTATCTTTAGTTTACGGTTCTGTTCTTTTAGCTTATGATAGAGACAAATTAAAGACGGAGGTTCTTGTAGAAAGATTGTCTGAACTTTCAGCCTACTCTGAACCATTAAATTTTAAGGTTAATAAGAAAGTGAAAAGTGCTTTGGAAAATTCAAAAAATATTCCATCTTGCCTGTTAAGAAACTGATTAAATATGGCAAGCGCAAATCTTTTGGATACAAACGTGGTTTTTGACCTAATATATCCAGATCGCCCAAGATATAAAAAAGCTCTTGAATTTTATAAGAATTTTAAAAATCTTGAGTTATCTATAGAACCGAAGGTTAATATAGAGTGCCAGAGAGTAACAGTTGAATTCATCGGTAAATTTAGCACGGATTTAGAAAATTTTCTCTCACACAGAAACCAGCGTAGCAAACGATGGGATCAATTAAATCCAAAACAGCGGTCTGATGCTTTGAATGATTTTTTGAACACACATTCAAATAATAATAATTCCCATGCAAAGGATATTCTATCATTCTATACCTATACTATGAAAACTATTCGTTCTAACTTAGTGCATTTAAATTACATCGAAGTAAAAGAATATCTACTCAATTTATCCTCCGAATTATTGGGAAATCTACGACAGCAAATTTTTGTAAGATTTTCGTATATAATTCCTTATTATGCAATAGATAAAGAAGAAATAATAAGATTTATAGATAGCCTTAGAGAATCAATACTTGGGCTTGACAAATCCTTTTCTTCCTCTCAAAAGGAGGATTTCAACATTTTAGTTAGTCTCATCCAAATATATACTTTCGGTGATTCTGAAAGTAGGAGATATGATTCATTGTTGTTTTATACCAATGATGAAAATTTTTTAAAATCATTTAATAAACTAAAAAATTCAGATCCTTCTCTGAATGAAAAGTTATTGGACGGTTATTTGAAGAAGGCGCTTGAGTTTATATCATTTGAGAAACCATACTGACGAGGTTTTCCAGAAACCTCAAAATTAATTAACAAAGTTCTCAATATATATCCATGATAAAACTCATTCCAATGAACGAGAAGGATTTCCAGAAATATTTGGAATGGTCAGTTAAGAATTATGCAGATGAGAAAATAAAATCTGGAAACTGGTCGCCTAATGTAGCAATGGAAAGATCTGAACAGGAATTAAAAAGACTGCTTCCCAATGGCCTTCAAACCACGAATAATTATCTATTTTCTGCCATGGAAGGAAAAGCCAATGTTGGTATGATATGGATTGCCAAAAGAAGTGATGATGGGGTAAACGATTTCATCTGGATCTACGATATCGTGGTTGACCCAGAAGAGAGGGGGAAAGGATACGGTTATGAGATTATGAAAGCCCTTGAAACAAAAGCAAAAGAACTTCAGGTATCGACTGTCAAGTTGCACGTTTTTGGTCATAATACCACGGCAATCGCGCTTTATAAAAAAATGGGTTATTCAATAACCAATATGGTCATGGAAAAGAGACTTTGAATTGATTAACAGGAATATTATGCTTCCTGTTTAGTTACCCATTTGATCGTAAGATTCCCAAGTAACCCTTTAATAATGTGGTGGGATATACATATGTATGAGCGGACTAGAAATATTTCTGATATTCATCCTGATAATCGTGATCCTGATCTTGCTATCAGGTCTTCATATATTGAAGGAATGGGAGAGAGCACCGGTTTTGACATTGGGTAGATTCAGTGGGATTAAGGGTCCTGGAATCATTTATGTAACGCCAATAATTAGTAAGATACCAGTTGTGATATCTACAAGGATTCAAGCTGTGGCGTTTAAAACAGAGGCGACGTTCACAAAGGATAATGTTCCAATTAATGCAGATTCAGTTATGTATTATCAGGTCATAGATCCACAGAAAGCTGTCCTGAACATAGAAAATTTTGCTGGATCTACCAGTTTGTCTGCACAGACAACTCTCAGAGAAGTATTAGGAAAATATGCATTTGATGAAATACTTTCAGAAAGAGAGAAAATAGGAGAAAGTGCGAGAGAGATTATTGATGAGAAGACGGAACACTGGGGAGTAAAAGTCTCAGCAGTGGAGATCAGGGATGTTATCGTTCCACAGGCTTTACAGGAAGCCATGTCAAGACAGGCTTCAGCAGAGAGAGAAAGAAGATCCAGAGTAACACTTGCATTAGCTGAGGTCGAAGCAGCCCAAAAGATGGTAGAAGCGGCTCAGCAATATACAAACGATCCAACCGCACTACAGTTAAGATGGATGAACATACTTTATGAAATTGGTCTTGAGGGAAAGGGAACCCTGATGATGATGCCCATGAATGTCATAACTGCAGGAGTTACGGGTCCACAAATGCTTGGCTTATCAGAATTTGCAATGAACCAAGCACAGGGAAAATCACAGAACCCCAGAGCCAATGTCAGCAGGAGTAATTCTTCTCAGGATACAGGGAATAGCACATCCTGATAATTTCATCTGGAGTTAACTCCTCAATTCTTTTTTGAGAGAATTCAAAATCATTTTTTCCAATTACCGTAGATATTTTTTTCCTTCTTTGTGAAAATAATTTTTTTGTGATTTCACTTACAGTGTCGTAATCTATACCATAATCCCATGGCTTTGGACTTAGCGAAACTATGACAGAATCCACTTTTGGTATTGGTGAGAAGTTATTTCTGGACACTCTCCTTTCAACTTTGCATTCAAAACTAAGTGAAGCCATTACTGATAAACGGGAATAAGCTTTTGAACCCTGTTTAGCGCATAACCTTTCTCCAAATTCCTCCTGTACCATGAGGATTGCTTTCCTGAAAGACATTGTTCTAAGCTTGTCAATAATTGGAGATGATATCTGGTAAGGAACATTGCCAGCGATATAATCAGCTGATTTCAGTTCAGATTTCAAAAAATCGTCTTTTATGATCTGCAACTCTCCCTCTCTTACTTTCTTAGAAAAATTATTCTCTAGTTCATCAACGAACCTGTGGTCTGATTCAATGGCAATTACCTTATAACCGGCTATGAGAAGTTCTCCGGTCAGCATTCCATGACCCGGACCGATTTCTATGACAGATGATCCCGCGCTTCCATTAATTAATGAAGCCTCAAATGTTGCTATGTTTCTATTTTTGAGAAAAACCTGTCCATACTTCTTTGAAAAGCCCTGTTTCTGGCTCATCTGGCCACGAATATTTTGTATTTTTCGTTTCTCTCCTCAAGTTCCTGAACCACTCTCCCTGCGATCATTTTTGCAGGATTATGGATGGTCTTAACTCTCTCGGAAAGATCTGCGAATGACTCAAATGGCTTCTTCTTCCTCTCATCTAATATATTCCACATACTCTTGTTCCCAAGACCCGGGAGAAGCTCAAGACTGTGAAGCCTGGTGTTTATGGAGTCTGCTGTGTTGAAGAATTTTATATATCTGGGTTCATCCTGTTTTACTGCTGCCTCAATCACATAGGGAAGTTCATTTTGCGCCGCATTTGTCAGCTCTGAATAGGATATTCTCCTTCTTACAGATATGACCTTGTCCCTCTTGCCTTGATCTTTGCCGATGTATACTTTTTCTCCAACTGCTATTACGGCATTATTCTTTGGGATCAGTTCAAGAAGCTTAAATTCGGTTTCACCCATGGCAAGAACAAGTGGCTCCTTCCTGTAGTTTCGATCTTCCGATCTCCCCTGCGGCAGGTAATCCAGAACAATTGCAAATTCTTCCATAAGTGTTATCAACTCCTTCCTATTTATAAGTCACTGAAAGAATTAATAAC
>JAJZJZ010000046.1 GCA_021809755.1 Thermoplasmata archaeon | reverse complement strand
AATTCACCAGGAGTTCAGCATATTGCAATGGAAACTGACGATATAATTAAAACAGTTTCTGATATGAAATCCAGAGGCATTGAATTTCTCTCAACTCCAAAGGTATATTACGACACGTTAGAGGACAGAGTGGGAAAGATAAAGGAGGATATTGACAAGCTCCAAGCACTTGACATTTTGGTGGATAGAGATGATGACGGGTATCTACTGCAGATATTCACAAAGCCTGTAGGGGACAGACCAACAGTATTCTATGAGGTAATACAAAGGAGGGGTGCAACATCCTTTGGAAAGGGAAACTTTAAATCACTCTTCCAGTCCATTGAATTAGAACAGGCTAAGAGAGGAAACCTTTAAGCTGATACCATATGAGAATAGGAAGAATTATCTCCAATGAGCGGATAGTAACTGTTATTTTCAAAGGAACCAAAGCCTATGATGCCACAATGATCTTTGATATCTCTGAGGAACATCTAGAGAGGGATTTTTTTAAAGCTTTTACTGAAAATGAACCTGCAGATTCCTCTTTTAAGGATACATATATCATCTCAAAAATTGATTCTTACCTGTCCCCGTTAAAATACCCTGGTCAGATAAGAGATTTCTATGCCTTTGAAGATCATGTGAAAAATTCCAGAAGAAGAAGAGGTCTTGACATGGAACCTGAATGGTATAAAATTCCAGCTTATTATTTTACATCCAACAGTGGTCTTATACCACACGGCGGTTCATTTAAATATCCTAATTTCACAGAAGAACTTGATTTTGAAATGGAGATAGGGATTATAATTGGACAGAGCGGAAAGGATATTTCTGAGGAAGAAGCATTCAATCACATATTTGGCATGGTATTGATGAATGACTGGAGCGCAAGAGATCTTCAACGCAGAGAGATGAAGATTGGCCTTGGGCCGTCAAAGTCAAAAGATTTCGCAACGGGAATAGGGGATTGTATCGTTACACTCAAAGACCTTAAACCGCTCTTAAAAAATGGGAAATTTGACATACCTGTAGAGACCCAAATTAACGGCCATCTCTTTGGGGAATCAAATCTTAAGAGAATCTACTGGCCAATTGAGAAGTTGATAAGTTATGCGTCGATGTCATCCCAATTAAAAGCGGGAGATATAATAATGACAGGGACAATGCCAGGTGGATGCATAACAGAAATGCCTCAAGAAAAACCAAGATGGATTCAGAAAAACGATGAAGTTTTAATGCAGTCCCCAATTCTTGGAAATCTGTTGAATAAGGTGATTTGATGGTATTTTACGTAAAACAGGGAAAATTAACAGAGAGCAGACACACATATGACCACAAAGATGAAATTTTAAAAGAGGAATTATTCGGTGAAGATAGTTTCGACGGTGCATATTCTCTATTGTATCATCTTAACGAACCAACGAGGGTTAAATCTCTTACTAAAAGAGAGAAACAAAAAGATGAAACACCTGAAGAGGTTACAAAGCATCTGCATATTAAAGCAGGTAAAATAAAGACTGATGGCACATTTATCGATTCAAGAAAGTTCATTCTATCAAATTCAAAGCTTAGGATAGGCATTGCCAATATCACAGAGGGCTCAAATGATTTCTATCGAAATTCATATGCCGATATCCTCCTGTTTGTTCAGAAAGGGAGTGGAACGCTGTCCTCTCCACAGGGGGACCTGAATTATCACAAAGGTGATTATGTCTTTGTCCCAAGAGGTACCACATTCCGTCTGAGCACAAGTGAAAGTTACTTTTTCATCATAGAATCAAGAGAACACATGGATTTACCTTCAAGATATCTTAATAAGTATGGTCAATTGAAAGAAGGTACCCCTTATTATAGTAGAGATATTAGATTCCCGGAACTTAAGGAGCCTTCAAAGAAAGACCAGAATTTTAATGTCTACGTGGAATATGACAACTACTATATGGTTGAGGAGAGAGACAAATCAATTCTGGATGTTGTAGGATGGGATGGCTATCTTTATCCATTTGCGATTAATGTTGACAATATGGCCCCCATTGTTGGTAAACTGCATATGCCACCACCAATACATGAGACTTTTTCTGGAAAAGGATTTATGGTTGGAACTTTCCTTCCTAGAAAATTTGACTTTCATCCAAGGAGTATCCCCATTTCTTATTACCATAACAACATAGATGTGGATGAAGTCCTCTTTTATTCTTCAGGAAATTTCATGAGTAGAAAGGGCATAGAAGAAGGGTCAGTTACTGTGCACGTCAGAGGTATTATTCATGGACCACAACCTGGAACAGTTGAGGCAGCCATAGGAAAGGAGGGAACTGACGAGGTTGCGGTTATGGTTGAATCTTACGAGCCCCTTGTTCTTACAAAGACCGGCAAAGAGTTTGAAGACCCGCATTATATGGAATCATGGTTCAAAAAATGATTGAATTCAATTATTTGCCAATTGACAAGGTAATATACGGAAAAAACTCTGTATCATCCATAAACAGTCAAATAGAAAGACTCAACAAGAAAAAAGCTCTCATTGTAACTGGTAGTTCTGTATCAAAGTCAAACTTTTTTGCATCAATTATCAATTCTCTGGGTATTGACTATGTTGTATTCTCAGATATTACTCAACATTCTCCCATTGAAGAAATTGAACATGGAATTGAGGCGTATAGAAACAACAATTGTGATATACTACTATCAATTGGTGGAGGAAGCGTTATAGATTCATCAAAAATGCTGAGGCATTATTATGATGTAAATATACCTCATCTTGTTGTACCCACCACACTCTCGGCATCAGAATTCTCCCATATAGCTGGTTACACTTTCGATTCGGTTAAGAATGGTGTGAGAGACAAAGCAATTACTCCTTCAATAATATTTATTGACCCGGCAGCTGCTAAGGAGACTCCAGACAATCTCTGGAGGTCAACAGGTATACGATCACTTGATCATGCAATAGAAACAATCTTCTCGAACAGGGAAAGTGAATTAGCCATAATTATGGCACTTAAGGCAATAGAAAAATTATTCAATAATCTGCAGGGGAAAGATGAGGACAATCGTCTTGAATGCTTTAAGGCAGCGTGGTATTCCTATTTCGATGTGTTTGATTCAAAAATGGGCATCAGCCACAACATAGGTAAGGTTATAGGATCCAAATGGGAAATTCCACATGGTGTTACTTCCTGTATGACTCTTCCCTTAGCTATGAAGTATTATTCACGTTATTTTAAAAAAGAAATGAGCCAAATTAAGACTGCCATAGCAAATACTCGCTATGCAAACATGGAACCATGGATTGCAGTTGAAAAATTAATTGATGATCTTCAACTGAAAGCAAAACCTTCCGACTATGGATTAAGCCTTAACGACAAACCATATATTTTTGAAAACCTGAAAGATAAACCGGATTGGGCTGATGATTTCCTTACGGAGTTCCTTTCTTAGGGAAAATCCAACTCCATCAATCCACTTCTTTCACTCTTCTTCCTCACAACTCTTGTCTTAGAAAGTACCTTAATGGATATTTCCATCATGGGTGATCCAATACCAGCAAAGAAATGGCCCCCTGAAATATTGTGATGAATATCCGCAAAGGAACCATGTATATGGAGAATTGGATCGTTTTCCGCTATGGATCCTGAAAACGAAACTACCTCTCTGGGCTCATCGAATGTCATTTCAACATATTTATCCCCTTTCAAGTAGCCCACTCTCCCTTTACTTATCATTCCTATTCCAGAAAGTATTAGACCAGATGAAATTTTTTCCTTTTCTATTAGGCTTTTAATGGCTTCCATAACGGAATCTCCCGTCTCTATCTTTAGAACGATGAAATCACTATCTCTAGAATATTTCAATTATACTACCTCCTCAAGAAAGGCATGAGAATCTTCCATTATTACTTTTTTAATTCCACAGTTTTTGAACATCATCTCTTTGAAAGGGATACCTGTCAAAGTGCTTGCAATGATTGAAAGAGATCCTCCATGGCCAATAATTAGACACTTATTGAATTCATTATTCATTATTTGCTCAATAAATTCACTCACCCTGGAAATGAGTTGAGATAAGGGTTCAATTCCCTCGAGAATATCATCGCTAATGTATTTTGATATTGTAAGCTCAACACCTTTAATTTTTGACATTTCTGAGAGGGTAAGCCCAGCTAATTCGCCTGCATTCCTTTCCCTCAATCTTACATCGTATTGAATTGGGATATCTCTATTTGCATTAATGATCTGAGCAGTTTCTGCAGCCCTCTCAAGATCACTTGAATATATTAGATCAAAATCGATATCCCTAAGCTTTTCGTATGCTTCCTGAGCTTGCATTTTACCTCTTTCGTTTAATGGAATGTTTGCATGCCCTTGAAATCTCCCTGCGCTATTCCAGTCAGTTTCACCATGACGAACGAGGTAAATCTCTCTCCTCCCGTTAACCACATCTTTCAAAATCGGAACCTTTTACTGTAATTTTATAAACTATTTACAAATTTGTCCATACTTATGATACTAGAAACTAAATGCCCCAAATGGTTGCTTAAAACAGCACTTTAAATTAAAAAATAGTTTAAAGGAAGATTAATTCCTTTTATCGGATAAACCAAGCCAGAATTTTTCTTCCAAATCGAGAATACCCTTTGCTCCCTTGAAAAAGTTCTCTCTGGCTTTTTCTTCACTCTTGTGCGTTCCAAGAACATCTTCCATTGCAGCCTCGTGCTGATCTTCCAGTGCCCTGTGGAATGTAAAATATTCAATGTCTGCATTGGCATATTTTGGGTGGTTTTTGAGCCAAACGTTGAATCCTGATAGTATCTTGTCCCACATGGGTATTGCCATATTCTCAAGACCAAATTCTGCACCAAGCGCTTCAAAGTATTCACCCGCAAAATAATTCCTCATTCCATCAAGCCAAGCTTTTGTTGTTGGTAGTTGTTTCCTCTTGACAAGTGTTTCTGGTTCTATTCCAATGCTTCTGAGATACTTTCTATAGAGAAGTTCATGCCTCTTTGTCGGGTCCATATCACCAAGTTCTGAGACAAGTATTGTGGTCAGATTTGCTGCGTCATCTTCATTTGGCGTGTTTACTAAAAGCGTAGAAAGGATTGCAACCCATTCCCTTGTAAAATGGTAAAACTCTATTGAGAAATTCTTAAATTCCTCCTCCGTAATATTACCTTTTGCGAACCTGTCTATAAACGCATTGTTTGTAGCATTGTGCTTTTTAACGAATTCATACGTCTTTGCATAAAAGTTTTCTTCATTTACTTCGCTTACTATCATACATTATATGATCATTGAAAGGGTATAAAAATTTTGTTGATAAAAATTAAGCATAAATACTAGTTTCGAAAACAAACTCACTATCATTTGCTAAGGTTTTGAGAAAATCATCATTTAAGATACCAGATGATTTAATCTGCTCCTTTGGGAGGCAGAATTTTTTCTGTCTCTTCAACAGTGAGAGACAAAGTTCCTTTCTTGCCACTGTAGCAAGATCTCCCGTGATCACGAAAGACCCATCCTGATTTAACATTTCCACCGAAAACCTTTTTAGCTTACCTTTCTGGTTCAAATAAAAAATGTTATTTCTTGCTTCAATTATAAATATCCTGTCAAGACCAAGATATGGGAGCATCATAATATCACCTATGTTTCTTTTTTCGAGGAAATTGTCCAGTCTTGTCTGGCTTTTCATGATATATTCATATATTGAAGATGACACATCTTTTTCACAGAGGAATATTAATTTGCTTCCTGGAAAGTGATTAATTTTATCAATTATCCTTTGAGGTTTTGATATATCTGAAATTTCTGATTCCACGACAATGCCCTCACCACCATTCAAAAAAAATCCATCTGCTCTGTAGCCGTTTATCATCACCTCTTTCTGTAGGATTAGCTTTCTTCCATCCAGATACTGCGAAAATAATTCTGTTATGAATTCGTGATTAATCTTCCTCTCTTCCGGAGGTTTACCTGTGACACTTTCATCTGACCCATATTTAGAAATGCTGTCCCTTTTAATTGATTCGATATCTGCCTCTTCATTTGCTTCCCATCTAACTGGCTTAAAGCTTAAAGGAGGTTCCGAAATACCGGAGAAATTATTCCACATTGTAACGTAATTTCGTGGAGAAGATAATATGGATTTGACCGTATTTATTTTCAGTGATTCTGGTCTTAATGATGATGACAACAGACTTGCATCGGATTCTGAACACCTGAAAGCAAAGAATGAACCAGTGTTACCTATTATTGAGCTTAAATTGTGTCTATCGTATTGATCCAAATACTGGGAAGATAGCGTTAAAAATACCCCATATTTTCTTCCCTCGCTAAGTATCTCAGCAATTATCTTTGCCGGGAAGTTCTGAGCCTCGTCAAGAAGGACAAATGTCTCATTCCTCTTTGATGATCTTAGGGAACTGTGCCATATCTTGAATAAAATTAGAGTTCCAATAAGCGAAGTCATATCTCCAGACATCTGTGTTTTAGAAACCTCCACAACAATGAGCTTGTTACCATCCTCAAGCAATGAACCAATGTCCACACTATCTACCTTGGATGAAATCAACCTTCGTAATTCCGGTCTCGATAATATGGGAACAAGTTTGTTGATCGTACTTGCAATAAATTCGTTCCATCGGTTCCTGTCTGCTATTACTGTTTTTAATGCCGACCATACATCATCTGGAATTTTTCCCTCCATTTCCTTGAGAGCATCTCTTTTTGATATAAGCGAGAGAAAATCAGAAAGATTTGAATCCGGATCAAGTGTGATCATAAATCTGAGAATTGTGGTGAAAACAAGTTCGAGCCTCGGCCCCCAAGTCCCCTTGGAAAAGAGTGATTCTCCGCTGAAGAGGTCTTTTATTGTGTCAGTTATTATTCCTATATCATTCGGGTTCTTTCCGTTTCTGGATAGGACGTTGAACCCAATCCTCTTTCCATTAACAGAGTACTTTTCCTGAGTTGATATGTATACAACCTCCATTGTTTTATTTTCAGCAATAATCTGGTCTGACAACCGCCCGTGCGGATCGAAAATCACTATGTTTGCTCTGTTGATACCTGAATATATCCTCCAGAGAGAAGCTAATAAATTGCTTTTTCCAGTTCCTGTTCTCCCAACAATCAGGTTATGGTTAACCAAATTGGCTATTGGAACACCTACTTTAGAAAGCCCTGTGTAACCGAGAGTTACATATCCCTTTTGTTCTTCTCTCTTCCCTGATCTACCCGGTGAAATTTCATAATCAAACATCAAAATTCAGAGGTTAATGACCTTATCCCTATTTATTTCAATGTCTCCAATAAGCTTCTCAATGTCTCCAATTTCAACACCTGACGAAACTCCAATAGTTGCAATGATATCATTATAACTCTTTCTCAATAACCAGGGTCCGAATTTTGAAACAGAAAATATCCTGAATTGATTTGACTCCGAATGCCTGTTTAGGATGCCATTGTTATCATCATCAAAACGATAAACCCCATTTTTAAGTGTTGAACCTCCCTTGAAAAGATCAATCCAGATTTCATTATTCAGATCTTCTCTCGAATAAACAGTTAATTTGTGAATTCCATTAAATATTCCAGTGCAGACCCGGTCAAATTTATTAAGAAAATTTCCATTAATATCATTCTTAGTATTTGCCCATGCCATTCTGCCTATCCTCTCTTCTTCAAACCATGAGTACTTTCTTTCTTTTCCAGCATAAAATGATCTTGAAATGAAATCCCTTCTTTGTGGAAATGCCCCTGACTGCGCGTGCAACATGATATCCATGGTTCTGTCAATGAAATCTTTTCCCCTATGTGATAAATCTCTTATCTCCAGTGTTGTGCCAAGCATCCAAGCATTTGCTGCATTGGCCCCTGAATAATCTATCCCAAAAAAAACGGGATAAGTTGTTCCCTGAAATTTCATTGATCTCATGCTAAGAGGCGCATACGGTAATGAAAATGTCCGTAAAAGACTCTTAGGAAATGAAGGGTAAAACCAGTCCAGAAAGAATTCCTTGAATCTCATTATTTGGTTATCAATTTCAACTTCAAACCTCAGGGTTTCCCATTTTTCAGAATCTGATCGTATGGAAATGTTCTTTAATTCCAGATCTGGAAGAATTGGAACGAATGGTAACTGAATGTTCTTTAAATCAATCCTGCTGTCTAGTTTCTTTATCATTAACTACATCAGTTTGCATTTACAACTTTGTTTGTGAGATTTCCAATTCCCTCTGCCCCTACTGTTATAGTATCCCCATTTTCAAGAAATCTTCCTGAACCTCCCATAGCAACACCGGATGGTGTCCCGCTAGTAATTATGTCACCAGGTTCCAGTGTAATGAACTGAGATACCTCCGCTATTAACTCTGGAAAAGAAAATATCATATCGTGGACATACCCATCCTGTCTCTTCTCATAATTGACATATGTTTTTATCTGGAAATCAGGGATATCATTCTCCAGCATGCATATTCTTGGCCCGATGGGCAGGAATGTGTCTGAGGCTTTACCGAGAATCCAATTCTTTCCCAGCCTGTCCTGATAATCGTTCTGGTAATCCCGGGCACTTATGTCATTACAAACAGTAAATCCGAAAATTGATTCTATGGCATTTTCAACTGATGCTTCTTTAATTTTGGCACCAATAATTGCGGCAATCTCTCCTTCATAGTCAAGATACTTAACCTTCCCTGGCTTTATTATATTTTCATTATTTCCAATCACCGCATTACTGAACTTGGTGAAAAAGTATGGTCTTTTTGGACTGGGCGTCCTGTTTTCCTCTGAGTGACTTCTGAAATTTATTGCAGGCAAAAATATTTTTTTCGGGTTTACAGGGATATCTTCTATTATATCTCCTGAATATTCTTCCATTCTTTCTGGTACCCTTTTGTGGAGTTCACCTATTGCCCGGTTAATGTCAACTGAATCGGTTATCTCTGAATAAGAATAGTATTTTCCATTTTCCGATATAAGTATGTTTTTCCTTCCTTTACTGGATTTGTTCACAATTAAGTCCATATGAGTGTATTTTAATTACGTTATATAAATATTCCAAAGAATAGGAAGTTTTGATCATGAATTGATTTTGGTTGAAAAGTCATATATGGCATAATTGGTGAAAAACCACATTATTGGTAGTGATATTGCGAGAAAAATAATTGAGAAATACAATTGTTGTGTTATTCCAAAAATCGGCCATATATCAAGGGTGGAAACTGCAGTAAAATAAAGAATGATTATTGATATTACTGGCAACATTCCTCCAACATATTCAAGAGCAACTATCCTATCGTTTCTCCCACTTGTTACCAAAGAATAACCGGCAAGCAAACCCCCAGCTGTAGATACTATAGCCATTAGTGAATAGTTGATACCACTCTCAAGGCTAAAATTTACAAAAGCAGGTAAATACCACATAACCATTAAAACAACTGAACCTATTGCTGACCATAGTATGTAGAATTTCGATCTGTCCTCTGAAAAAATCTTAAAGATTGAATGGAGAAGGAATATTATTATTATACCTGTGATAAACATCAGTGCGTTGATTGAAGCATAAAAAAGAAGATTTTCCCTTAATCCAAGAAAAATTCCTACGATCAATACAACTGGTTCCAACACCACAAATAGAACTCCTGCAAATATGAATTTCAGCTTGTTAGTATCAAGTTTCTTAATTTTGGCAAAGAATCTAATTGAAAAACCGCTTATGGATAGTTTAAGGACTACAAACGTTAAAATGGTTAGAAACAAAGATTCCATTACAAGTGGCAAAGATACTATCCCAAGAATTTCAGAACCTATGGCCGGTAGAAGAGATGTTGTTGCTTCGCACTGGCATGAAAGTCCCGCAAATGCGTAGGATACCCCTGAAAATTTGTTAATGGCCTTTCCCTGTTGCATCTTTTTCTTGGCCTGGTCGAAGATCATCCTGAAGTTTTCAATTAGAAAAGACCCTATTATTCCAAAAATAATTGTAAGTTGAATTGAAAATGTGATAGTAAACTGCATTGAAAATATCGTAATGGCATTGGAAAACAGATAAGGCACACCAGCAGGCGATTCGTCATCATATATGGATCCTACTAGAATTTGCGGATCGTTTGCAAAGGAGGAGTAAATGAAAAGGCCCCCTATGAAAAGCATGATATAAAGGTAGATTAAAAAAACAAAACCTTTGGTCAGAGATTTTCTCTCATATGAATATAGAAATCTTAAGACAATTAAAAGTGCGAGCAATAAATAAAAAAACGCAAAAAAAGCCGAAATGTTTAATCCCGAACCTGTGTTTGCTATGACAAAATGATATGTGAAAATTAGTGATAATGATAGTAAAAATAGAAAAAATGACGGTATATAAACAGAAAATGAAGGCCAAAATCTTTTTGTGATATAATATGCAAACGGTAATAGAAGCAAAGATAATATGCCGCCCCAAAATGCAAATTTAACATAACTTTCTATGTATATTGCTCCCATATAACTAAGATCAAATAATGAACCTATGAAAATAGCAATAGAAACCAATAGGGTCATGACCTGAATGGAATATTCTCTCATTTAAACATAGAATTGCAGACACCTTATTACAATTTTTTAGGAAGTCCCCATAGATTAAGGAATGATGTTAAGATAAATCCCCACAATGCTGACCAGAACACCCATAAACAAAAGGGCAATGGCCCAGTTCAGGGAACTCCCATTGGCATATTTCCCCACAAAAATACCCAGTACAGCTAACGAAAGGAGTGATATAAAAAACGGAAAATAGACATTTGAAGTAAATGCTATTGCACTCAACAATGGTATCATTGCACCTAGAAAACCAAAAAGAGCTGCTGCAATTGTACCTATTGCAGTTTCAAGAAGAATAATCCTTTCCATGGAGCTTCTTCTTGGCTTATTCTTATCTGGATTGAGGTGCTTTGAAACCCTGCTAACTTCGTTTCTCATTTTACTATATTGGGCAACAAAATAACTCCCAGCACCCACAATAGATGAACCAGAAGCTATCCTTAATGTGTGATAAAGGCTCATATCTACCCCAGATACAATCCGTCCCGAGGTTATCATTAATGTGGTTATAATTCCATCAACTAACCCAATGGTTATTGGAAAGATAGTTTCTCTGTTCAAATATCACGCCTAACATTCTCGATTAAACGACTTCCTGCTGCAATTTCATCCACTGAATGAACCACAGCCCCTGCGTCTTCTATTGTCCTCACAAGATCATCGAAATTAATGTTTGTACCTTCAACAGTAATGTTTGTGCCCATTGTCTCCATGTCTATTTCAGTAACGCTTATATTCACGGCATCTACTCCCTTTACAGAAATAATGGCCTCTGAAAGGTCAACAAGGGTAGGGCGATTTAGTCCTTTTCCAACATCTAATATTACTCTTCTAATGTTCAAGTCCATCACTTTAACTATTCACACGTTTTAAGGATTATAATAGAATTGAATTTAACCTTTTTATAACTTATACTAAGATTTCACTTAATGATTAACATGGTAAAAAGCCATCTAATTTTCAGTATATCTAAAGAAAAGGTTTTGATATCATTACTAATATCTTATACGTGGAAAATAGAAAAAGGCAAATGATATACGTGATAATTGCCATAATATTGGACGCTATATTTACATATTATATTGTATATTTGAACACCTTGTGACCTTCATGAAAGAAGTTTCAATTATATCAATAGGGAATGAAATTGTCAAGGGAAGAACAGTTAACACAAACGCCTCAGAAATAGCCATGGCGTTTACCAAAATGGGTTTTTATGTTTCCAGACATACTTCTATCCCGGACGACTGCAATATTATATCAAAAACGTTGGCAGCGTCATTGAAAGATTTTGATATAACAGTCACTACAGGAGGTCTAGGACCAACTTTTGACGATATGACAGTTAAGTGCCTTACCCTTGGACTAAAGAAGAAATTGATACTCAATCAAGAAGCTTACGCGGTCATCATTGAGAAATACAAGAATCTTAATCTATCTCTCACTGAGGAGAGAAAGAAAATGGCTCTTTTTCCAGAAGGTGCCAGCATAATCAAAAACACCGTAGGA
>JAJZJZ010000045.1 GCA_021809755.1 Thermoplasmata archaeon | reverse complement strand
GCATGATGATCCAATCCTCCGGAAGATCTCTCTCAATAGATTTTTTTTCAGATGAGGAAGTCCAGAAGATCTTCCTTGAGATCTCCGAAAAGATCAACAACGATAAAAGAAGGTCAGAAAAACATAAAAGATATTTTCTCCTGGTGCAGTTCTTATACAGATCAGGCGCAAGGATCGATGAGGTCCTGATAATAAAGCCTTCAGATATCAATTTGGGAACAAATTCAATCAGAATGAAGACACTTAAACAAGGGAAGGATAAGAAAACCGGAATAAAAAGGGAGAAGTATCGAATCATACCGTTGCATTCAGAGCTGAGGGATGCTTACATGCAATATCTTCTGGACATGAACATATCAACAAAATCTGAGGATCCTTTATTTCCAATGTCAAGGCAGGTTGTTGATCTATACATGAAGAAATTGCAGGAAAGCTTAGGATTTAGGGTACATGCTCACAAATTCAGGCATACATTTGCAGTCAAGGCCATAATGGATAATGTTCCCTTGAATGTATTGCAGCAGTGGTTAGGGCATTCTTCTGTCTTTACAACATCGATATATACTCAAATAACGGGTATGGATACTTCTGAATTTATGGGAAGGATAAGATGAGAAAATGGGTGGAGGGATGGATATGATCGATTCGAAAAACATAGATGATATCGCAGATTGGATTAGCAATTTGACAGGAGACCATGTAATCTATTCATTAGCATTGCGCCACGATCGTGTTATGAGGAAGAATTTGAACTCTGTGGATAAGTGGACCAATGGACATGGCTAAGGGAAATTTCTTGAGTACTATGTCTATGAATTGTTGAAGACAAATTTTGCCTACAGTGGCCAACTATCTGTTCTTGTAAGAAAAGGTGTAGATTTGTCCGAAAGAGAAAAACCTGCTAGAGGGGCTCGTGAAGATGGCATAAGATATTCTTCAAAAGGAGAGATCAAGGTCTATGAAGACGGAACCGATTTGGCAGAAATAGACCTTATAACGATCTTAACAAGCAGTGAATTGATTCTTTGCGAGGTTGTGCACTCAGGAAATAATTTAGCCCACGAAGATGAGGAGTTCAGTTATAAGAAGCTCTTGTTATCATATTTATTCGGCAGGGACATCATAGGATTTTTGATTTCCGTAAATGATTTGACTGAGAAAGACGTTGTACAGAGATTCCTTAAGGACGAATCAAGCAGGTTTGTGCTTCTCAGAAACCCTCCAAAAGATTATTTCATACGATCAGCTTTAGGTCAACCTACCGCGGCTAATATCATGCCGGTCGATAAGCTACTTGGATTGTCTCAACTTGAAATTAAAAATAACTCTAACTTTAACAATCTTCCAGTGGAATATTGCAACAAGATACTAAATGGCCTTAATAATAGGAGTAAGTTTGAAGACTTTCGAACCCTATTATCTGATTCGCTGTTGAAGAATCTCTACCTTTTCGAAGTGGAGCCGAAGTTCTGGCCTAACCTTTTTAGCGAATAAACTTTCAAAGTTAAAGATGAAAGTTTAAAGATGAGTGATATAAAAACATGCTTGGAGATGGCTATTATTGGGATCAGTTTATCATATCTCCGCCCTTCAATTTATCTGAATGTGAAAAATAGGATCGCATACCTCAAGTCTATTCCCACTGGGTGTTTTGAATTCAGACTTGAAGGAACTGTTCCCCATTCAAAGGGCCAATATATTTCAGCATATCATGGGCACATTAGGGTGGTTAATGAAGAAGGGGTTAACACCGGGAAAGATTTTATAAAAATATTCAATAGGGACGAGATAAGACGCATAAAGAGAGATCGCATTCCTGACTACAGGTGGGTACAATAACTTTGTCCATTTTTTTTTCAAATATCTATCTGTTCATAAACATTAATAGTTAATTAACTGTGTTTCTAAAATCAGTATCCGGAAAAGGAATCTTTTATGGACCGAATTTACCTGCAATTTCCAGATGAATTATTCCAATTTAGCAATAACATTTCTATATAAGAATCAATACTGATATCAAAGAGGAAATGATAAATGAATGCTGATGCACATCCAGTTCTAAAACTATTTGAAAATAAGATAAGACTTGAAGTGCCACTGTTCCAAAGGAAATATGTATGGGACGAAGAGCATCAATGGGAACCTCTCTGGGAGGACATTGAAAGGAAATTTTTAGAAAAACTTAACCCCGAATTAGAGAGGACTGAAGCACCCCCTCATTTCCTTGGGGCGATGGTATTAGATCAGAAACAAACACCTACCACGCACGTTGAAAAGAGGTTAATTATAGATGGTCAGCAGCGTTTAATTACTATTCAGATTTTCCTCGCCGCTTATCGTGACTTTTGCAACGAATGCAAAGCTGTCGAAGTGGCGGAGGAATGCAATAGATATGTGACAAACCCTGGAAATGTTAAAGCAAACGAGGAGGAAAAGTTCAAGGTATGGCCAACACAACTAGACCGTAATGTGTTCAAATCCATAATGAAGGCTGGTTCGAAAATAATCGTTGAAGAAAGTTTCCCCTTATTATACCATAAATATGCACGAAAACCCGAAAGACGACCTTTAATGGTGGAAGCGTATCTTTATTTTTACCAACAAATTCATGACCTTTTTATGGGCACAGATGAAGGCAAATATCAAAGTAGTGATGTGCCCTTGGACAAGAGGCTAGATTCTTGTTTGCTTGTTTTAGAGCAGGCACTTCAGGTTGTTGTAATAGACCTTGGGAAGGAGGATGATGCACAGATAATTTTTGAGACGTTAAACGCACGGGGAGAACCTCTGTTACCTGCTGATCTTCTTAGAAATTTCATATTTCTAAGGGCATCCAGAAATAATGAATCTTCCGATGAGCTATATTCAACCTACTGGCGAAAATTTGATGACGACTTTTGGAGAACCGAGATAAGACAAGGGAGACTAATGCGCCCTAGATCCGACTTATTCTTGCAGCATTTCCTCTCTAGCACGTTGGCCACTGATATTCCCGTAAAGCACCTTTACGTTGAATATAAATACTGGATCGAAAGTAAAAAACCTTTCAGTAATGTCAAGAATGAGTTACAATTGCTCACAAAACAGAGAGATTTTTACCGAAGACTAATAGAAACTTCTGTTGGAGATAAATTATATCGCCTGTCTTCTTTTCTTATATCATTCGATATGAGTACAGTCTATCCGTTACTTCTGTACCTGAATGAAAATGAATTCCCTAAGGAGGAATGGAATGTTGTATCAACTGCCATAGAATCTTTCTTGTTAAGGAGAGTTGTTTGTGGTTTATCTACTAAAAACTATAATCAAATATTTTTAGGAATTGTGCGTTCTTTGGAGAAAGAAAGGGATAATCGTAAACGTGAGCTTCCCGTCAATATGATTATAGATTATCTTTCTGGATCTTCTGGTTCGGCCAGTAAATGGCCATCCGACGAAGATTTCAGAAATTCTTGGTTAACAAGGGACCTTTATAATGGACTGGATAACCGCAAACTTGTGTGGATTTTAATGAGATTAAATGAAACATACTTGAACAATATGTCAGAATCTATAATAATCAACGGGCCATTAACCATAGAACACATACTACCACAGAAATGGTTAGAAAAATGGCCATTGCAAGGAGGTTTAAAAGGAATGGATCTTAATGAACTTACGAATAGTGCTGACGGAGACCAGAGAGCAGAATTAACAAGATTGCGTAATGCAAAATTGCAAACGATGGGGAACCTGACGCTGTTGACTCAACCCTTGAACGCCTCACAGTCAAATGACAGCTGGGAGTTTAAAAAGCCCAAGATGCTAGAGTCTTCGTTACTGCCGATTAACCAACAATTATATTCATATGACGTTTGGGACGAAACTCAAATTCAGCAGAGGGGAGAAACTCTGTATAAAAAAGCCAAAATGATATGGCCAGCTGCAGACAGAATTAAAATAGAGACATAGGAGAACTGCGGTTGAGCTACAATTCTATTTATCTTTGCACCATAAATGATACAATTATCAACTCAATAGTTAACAGTAAAATCAATGTGAAAGTTTTGCATGTTAACTGGTCAAAAGACGAGGTGTTCAATAACTGATGAAGCACATAAAACCTCATGAGAACATAAGATTGATTGTGTCACAACTTATTATGGACTTAACTAAGGAAGTTCTTAATGAGCTTCTTGTACATGCTGAAGGTCTAGAAAAAGTTAGTATTGAAACATTTCTAGATGTATTGTCAAATACAAAAAGTTGGAAGTCCATAATTCCTCAAGAGGTAGCTGCCATTGGCGGATTCGTAGACATGGACTTCTATGACAGAATAATTTTCGAAATCAAAGGTACTGAGGGCGAACTGAAAGAGGGCCTAAAAAAAGTTAGCACCGAATATGTCAAAAGTTATCCGAAGGCTGAATACATAATTCTTACGACATCTTCATTGTGGTGGATATATCTAATAAAAAAACCTTCACTTCAAAAGAAGGTGTTTGAATCAGAAGACCCATCTTCCCGTGTTCAACTTTCAAAGATATACATTGGAAGGAGAGAAAACGAAGTCAATAGATACTTAAAACAAATCCTTAGAGAAATACTCACAAAAGAAGGCTATAGGATACCGGCCAGACCTGAAGTTTTAGCGGTTGTTTTCAAAAAAGTAACTTCATTCGAGGGAGCAATGCTCGAAATATTGTCCAATCATAAAAGTGATGAACTAATTCGTCCTCTATCGGAGAGTTTCACAAATATTATAGAAGTTTTATATAATGAACCAACAGAGGAGGTTTCCTATAGATTATTAGCTAAGCACACTATTTTGCAGATGATTGTTTTAGCTTGTCTCACTAAGGCGCTTAATAAATTCGAAGGAGTTGATCCAGTAAAGGTTTGCCGAGGATTGTCATTAGATTTGGATGTATCTTTACCATATCTTAATTGGTGGTATTTGATTCATAGTCATTCATCGATGGAAAAAGAAATAGGTATCATAGAGAATCTTTCATCTGAAATAACAAAAAATGTAGAGTTAATTGACTGGCAATCATCAGGGCCAGAGGATGTCTTCAGGGAACTATATGAGTTGTTCATAGAGCAGGATACAAGACGAGCCATTGGGGAATACTATACTCCATTATGGTTGGTAGAATATGCCATTGAAAGACTAAAATCCAACTCCGTTCCTCTGAGAGATAAGCTGATTTTTGACCCATTTTGTGGATCGGGCACCTTTCTGTCGATGGCTTTTCATAGAAAAGTTAGAGAGGGTGAAGACCCAGAAAAAGCAATTGAGGAGGTTGTTGGATTTGATATTAATCCACTTGCCATATCACTTGCGAGAGCAGAATTGATCCTAGCTTACAGTAAATACAGCACAGAAATACCGAGAACACTAATTTTTCACACGGACACTCTAGCAACTATGTTTCAAGGTCAGAATATTTTAGATTCCCAAATCCCCTTTGAATCTCCGGAATTTACATATCATACTAGACTTACGGAATTAAACCATATTCAAGATTCTATTATAAAAGAAATCTCGGGAGTACATTTCGAGGAGGTCAATCATCGAACAAGTGACGGGAGTTCTAATTTAATAGATATTCTGAGAATTGAACGATCCTTGGGAGAAATCTTCAGGGATGTAGTTGGCGGTGAAAAGAATTCTTACAGAGACAGATTAAATCTTTTATTCTCTGATTATTTGAAACAAAACAGATTTGGAGAGCACGAAATTGGAGCGATATTTAGAAAACTGCTCAAGGGAGAAGGCACGAAATTCATAGATTACATAAACCAATTATTAAACAAATACGGAGATGGAGTATGGGCTGCAACTATAGCTTCAATACTTGCTCCTTTGGCTATAGATTTTTCTAAAAGTGACGTTGTACTAACAAATCCACCTTGGTTACAGCTTTCCAAATTCAGACCTAAATACTCAGCAAAGATAAAAAGCCGTGCTACATATCTTTTAAAAAGTTTTGTAAAACAAGGCGCATCTGAAATCGTAGCCGGTTCTGACTTGGCTTCCATGGCCCTATATGGGGCCATGCAAAACACAACTGAGGCTGTGGCATTTATAATGCCAAGAGAATCAACATTTAATTATAAGACCTCACAAAGGTCGGGCTTGCTTTTAACCTATTCAGTTTTAAAAAATTTTGAAAGCAGAACTGAAAACATTGAATTGATTGACGTAGATTACGATGCCTTTGAGCATGGGAATTATCCAGCCTTATTGATAGTTAAAATGAAAAATGAAGAGGTAAGTAAATGGTAGATAATCCTTTGAATGCCAAACTTTTTATTGCAACAGTGAAGGTTGGCAGTGACTATTCAAAATCTCTGAGATTAGAAATGGAACCGGGACCCCAAATTTACGTTATTACGAAGACGTTAGAAAAAGGATATGAAGAGTATATACTCCCAATTATAAATTATTACGATAAGGATGTTCGTGATTTAGAGAGACGACTAGGTGTTGTTTCTATTGTTAGTATGGGGCCATACATACGGGGGCTTTTTGGTGGAGAGGGCAAAAAGGGGAAGGAAAAATACGCAGGGTTGATTGTGGAGAAATCACTCTCACAGCCAGAGTGGGATATTTACAGAATCAAACTCTCCAACACCTCTTCTGAAATAGAGGTAAGTAAAACCGAATACGAGAAGCAATTATATTCTTTGATTTACAGGGGCATTACACATCCGTTTTATTCCGATAATCCCTATACAATATTTGGAAGTAGAGATAAGAGAAGTTTGGTATCATCATTAAAGCACATGCTTTCAGTCAACGGACATATGTTGGGAAGAGGTGACAGAGAGAAAATGGAAAAACTAATAGATGAAGTACAATACCCTGCGAGACTTAACACATTTAAGAAGGGTAAATGGTATACCCTATTCAGAATTAACAGAACATTCTCTTCATTTGTTCTAACCCCACCAGATGAAAAATGGATCACAGAAAGTCACATGGCATATATTGACTGCGGAACCGAAAGTAATAAAGCTTATTATTACGCAGCAGTTCTTAATTACTTGGCGTACAAAGTGACTAAACTAGGGCTGAGTTTCGTCCGAGACCAGTTCAGTAGACCCATATTAGCTATATTAGATGCTGGGCTCTCATGGAACCAGGTAAGGCCAGAAATACAGAATGATATTTCTGAGCTCAGCATTATTTTACATCGTGAAATGAAAGATATTTTCAGAGATACTAAGCTTAATCAGGAGAAGAAGGCTTTTATGCTGCTAGAAAAAAATGAAAATTTTAATTATTTAATTAAAAAACTAGATGGAGAAACCAGCAAAGACAAAATTTTGGGAGCATTGGCATGGGTAGCCGGGAAGACCGATAAGAAAAAGAAAGGAAGTAGGCATAAAGCTACTTCTAATGACAATGCGCAGAAAACACTGAGAGGACTTTAGCTGACTTTGCAAAGTTCCCTCTCTTTCATCAGTGAAATTGAATAGTATTTGTGTTTCTCTCTTCCACATTATTTAGGAATTATACCAACTAGACAATTTTGTCTTTTCAGTTCGCAGAGGATGCGATGATTCTTACTTATTTCCACATCAATAGGTTGTTTTTATCAATACCCTTCTAATTAATTTAAAGAACTTTTACGAAACACTTTGAAGGAATGTGGTTATAAACGTTGATTTTTCTCCATGGACCTTAACGAGAATGTTTCTTTCTCAAATTGTAAATACCGCCCATCCCTTTTAGCCCGTGGAATCATCCATCTTTCAATTATGTAGTCAGCTATCTCTTCTTGTTTAAGAGGATAATAGTTTATTCTGGAACTTATGCCTTTCAGATATTCGAATGAGCTACTGCCCAATGGCATTGTGAATAATTCCCTCTTTACGTTATGATATAACAGGGAGCGAGGTAAATGCAGTCTATCTAAGGCAGCCAAAATTACAACTCTTCTGTTCCTTATTCCCTTTCCCCATAATGGATTCTTGCGACTTTTTACATCTTCCCTTACCAGTTCTAAAAGTTCAGGATATATTTCGGAAAACATATGGAATTCTCCAGAACCGCTTGACCAACCAGTATGAATAAATCTAGGACCGTTCCTGATGCTTATCCTATCATATACCGAACTCTTTCCAAATGCCGAAGCCGTTGTAATTGCTGCAAGTTTTCCATCGAAAACTGTTCCACTGATAAGCGATTTGGTGCCTTTGTATTTCTTAATGAAATCCTGCCTTATTTTTGGAGAAGCCAGTAAAGATGCAATAAGCTTCCCTCCCAATACTTGGGAATATGGAGGTACAGAGCCCAAGACAAATGCATCCATGATGTTTTTCAGCCTGACCTTTCGCATCTCTGGTGACCATCCAATTAACGAATCTCTGTCTCGCAGTCCATAAACCGGATCTGCTAAGCCTATTATCCCGATAATTGACCCATTAGCTTTGTCAGTTACTATATATCTAAGTCTGCGTCCGTATCCTGCAGAGATTGGAATAGACCAATGTAGTTTTACCCAGTTGAATAAATTTGTATTGCTATCGTTCACTTTAATCAACCTGGGTTCGATGCTGGCAACATCAAGATCTCTGCCATCAATGATATACCGGTCTATGTAACCCTGATCATATTTCTGAATTTTATCAAAGTTTTTTTTAATCAGAATTCCTAATGCTGCTTTGTGTGCATTTCTGATGTAATTTTTATCCTCTGGAAGAGATAACGATCCTCCATTAGAAATAACAAAACCCAGTTGGGACAGATGCGAAAGTATTTTCGATCTAAGAATCTCTGTTTTTTCATCAAGGTTTGGGCTTTGTAACTCGTTAATTTCTTTCTGCATTGTGTCACCTAATACTTTAGTAGGCCTGAACTTTTCCATGCTTTCAAAGCCATTCAAATGCTACTTCCCTAAAGAATTATAATATTTAGTTTTAACAGCGAATTCGACATTATCCTTTGTCCTTGATTGAATCTGTCCCTCCTCACGTAGATACGCTTTTTCACTTTCATCAAGCCTGTTAAAAAGCTCTATTGTTCGTTTATTAACTTCTAATCCAGCCAAATCTTTTTCCACGTCATTGTATTTTGAAAGAATGGACCCCATTACTGGGTTTCCCGCACGATTTTGCGTCCTCACCTGAATATTCGCCAGCAGGTCTGAATCTCTCTGAACTTCAAGACTCATGTTTGGTTTAACGACTTCTTCAAAGTTGTTAACTGAAAGCGGTAAGACAAAGGGCTGAAAAGATGTCCACATATAGCACTTACCAGGAATAGGTTCACTCAAAATCTGTGTTAGGATGTCATCAGAATAGTGTGCATTAGCACGTCTCAAACTCTCCAGATCACTTCTGCTAATAAGGTGGAACACAAAGAAATTATCTGCCTGACTCAGTATTTCAAATGGAATGCTACCTGGCTGTTGTGTTATGAAAATACCGCCTAATCCATACTTCCTACCTTCTTTAGCTAGTTCAATAAATGAGGCATAATTGGAATCCTGTCCTATGACAGACTGGGCCTCTTCGACTACAAATGTTGCTTTGATTAAGCTATTAGCCTGGTCAGTAAAGTGACGCTGATTAAGATCGAATATTGATTTTACGATCATTGAGCTTAGTTGCAAAGCAGTCCTGCTATCCAACAACGAAATGTCTACAATCACAATTTCTTCTCTTCGCATCGCTTCTATAATTATATCAATCAAATGGGAGTCTGGATTATGCAGACTACGGATAGGAGAAACTAGATTGTTAAGGACTGGCTGGAAACTGCTAGGGTCTTCTATGCCGCCTGTTACAATTTCAGCAACTTCAGAAAGATCGGCCCTCCAGCCATCTCTAAAGAGCAAATCAACAAGTCTTCCCCAGTCTTCGCTTTCCAATCCCATTAATTTTGAAAAGAACACTGTTTCATGTTTCGAGGGATTGACAATAATTGGAAGAATGAATTTGGGGTCAAAATCACGCAGATTTAGCTTCATGTAAGGATAAACATTTCTAAGTTTGGTATCCACTCTCCTGTTAGTGATCAGGATTGCCTCCCTGTGATCCATTATCCCTGGCCTTTGTTTACTGTCGGTCACTGCGTACTCTCCCTCAGGGTCAAATATAACAAGACCGCCTTCGCCCTTGGGCCAACCACTGGATACGAGCTTCATAAGGTTACTTTTTCCATACCCTGCCCTTGCAAATATGAAAGTTCGTTTTGAATTCAATTCGGATATGTTGAATTTGATCTTAATATCTTTATCAGAGTAGAGGGACCCTATTTCTCTACCATTGGATTGCAAGCGATTTACAGTTTCTATTATTTCAGAGAGTTGGTCCTTGGAAGGCTTATACACTTTACTTGTGATATTCGGTATTCTTGTAACTCCTGGCCTGAAAGTTTGCCGGTCTAGGGTACCGAGTATCTTTATTCTTACTGCGTACCTGATTTTCTTTTCTTTTATATCCATTCCAATAGCATCTAAATTGTTGGCCACATCTCCAAGCCATTTCTGGCCCATAAATGCGGTTAGCTCTCCCGTGGGTCTGTATTCAGTTACTCTAGAAACGATGTAAGTTCCCATATTTTCTATAAGAAGAAAATCTCCGATTTCCAATACAAAATTGGCTTGATAAGGTGCAATGATATTCGCTATATATTCATAAGTTGCACTCTCTAATCCAATAAAAACACCCATTACATTACCATTATTCATCAATGTAGCCACCACCTAAGACTCCTTTGTTTACGAATTCTGTTAAGACACTTGCATCCCTCATGAAATCCTTTCCGTCCTCATCTAACATATCTCTTAATTTGTCCATAATTTTATCTCTAACAACAGAAGCTGGAAACCCAACTCTAGCAGCTGCCTCATGTGCTTTCATTATTGTCTGCGGATATCCCAGTACCGGGTATGAATATGCGGAGTCCTTTGCTAAGTGTGCCATCAACTCAGTAATTTCACGTTCGGAATATATGTCATGGTCATTTTTTAGATCTCTAGGAATTTCAACAGTAACGAGAAGATTGCTATTTCTGGATAATTTGGCAATATACAAATCCCCAAAAGCATAGTATATCTTATTTTTATTTTCAGAAATTTTACCCTGCCCAGACCACCTATATGCTCTTACCTCCAGATGTCTTGGAATTTTCACGTAACCTATTGAATTGCCAGGAAACACATGTTCCATTGATATGGCGGTTGACAGCAGAGTCATTACCTTAGAGGTTTTCGATACGCCTACTAATTTTACAAGTCTCTTCTTTTCTTGAATAATTTGCCAGAGATTAGGTATGAGCTCCGCTTTAATTTTCTTCGTCCTAAGAAGCCCATCTCTCATCAATATTATTGGGTCGTCACTAGAATTTGCGATCCTCTCAAAGATACACGCCCATTCCGATAACTCCATATAAGTATCTGATTGATTCAGTATTTCAGATATTTCTTGCACACTTTTCTTCCCAAGCATATCAAGAAATTTTCTCACAATAGGGTCCTCATCTAGGAAGTTCCCCTCGCCTGTTACATCACTTTCTTCATCCAAACTCTCATCAGATTCCTTGGGCAAAACAAATTTCATCTTAAGGTTCCCATAGGAATCAGCTACTTCAATCAAATCTATTTCAAGCGGTTCAAAAGAAATTTTCATCTTTCCACCATCTATGGCCTTATACGTGACTGAAATGTATGAGCCGATAGGGTCAACCGGAACAAATTTCAGTTTTCTTACTTCCTCCCTCAGGTCTTCAAGTCTACTTATTTGAGATTTTAGTGATTTTTCCAGATTTCTCACATTTTCAATATCTGTGTCATTAGGATTTAACAATTATTCACCATGTTTATGCTAAGTTTTACTCATTAGAAAGATATAAGCTTTTTTATGATTGCATGATAATAGTTATCATTATGATTACACATAACTAAAACTCAACATATTTGGCAGGAGGGATTGATGAAACCCGAGAAACACTTTAGTTCATAGTTCATGAGAGGCTAGTAACCATATGAATCTTCTAGTGTAAATGAGTAAAACCTATTTCCAAAAAAAAGAATTTTCAGGACAAATATGTGCTTTCCCAGAAAAATATGCCGCTGCTTGATTCCTTTTTCCGGAACCTAGAGAGTGAATTTCAGATTGCAAGGAAGGAAACCTTTGACCATCTCAAGGCAAACTGGGCGAACATTGTAAGGGAAATAAAGACTAAATATCCATCACTGAACATAGATGATGCCACCCTTGCTTCCC
>JAJZJZ010000044.1 GCA_021809755.1 Thermoplasmata archaeon | reverse complement strand
CTGAACAACAAGATCAGAACAGCATTCAAGCGTTCATATGGTTTCAAGGCCCAGAAATACAGAGACACGATAATCTATCTGGTGGCAGGAGGATTGAGGTTACCCCCAGAATGTTAAAGAGATCCAAATTTTTTTTCCCTCATAACTGCATCTTCGACAATATTTTCCCAGTTTTTTTTCCTCTTCCTTGATCTGGGATTGAAGAGTTTCCAATGCCCACTCACTCATACATATTTATTCTTGACCACCTATATAAAACTATATTTATGGAAAAATACACTGGAAAATTAGATAATAATACTGTGAAATTCTTATTCCAAACTTGAAATAAAGAACAGAAAACTGTGAATTTAGATAGACGGTTTCAGGGTCAAAATTAGTAGTGAGAAAAATAACGAGCAAAATCACACCTTCAGAAATATATAATATTGATGGAATCTGCTTTTCTGAGACGATTCCTTCAGATTTTCAGTAGAACATTATGATATTAGAATCGGAATTTAAAGCAGTAAAATTATGAACACCCACTTGTTTTCATTACATGGTTAGTGAACTTTGGAAAAACATAACGGATTTCATAAACGGTGGACTTAAGAGAGCAGTTAAGGAACACATTGAATTAACCAAAGGCCAAACAGAACTTTCTTATGCTCCAGAGTATTTTTTAACCGTTAACATAGCTGAAGAGCTAAAGAACCTTTCAGGGGTATCTATCATTCTCGAGGAATCAATGGGAGGAGAGGACCAACCAAACGGAAAAAAACCTGAAGGCTGGAAACGTAACAAAAGATATGATATAGTTGTTAGAAAGAATGATTTTTCTCCTTACGCAGCAATAGAAGTAAAACATAGGGTATATAGTGTTTCCGAAAGAGTGATTGAAGATTTTAGAAGAATATCTAATGCGGTGAATTTCAAAGCAAATGGTGAAAGTGTCTTCGAAATGGGAATTTTTGCTTTCTATACAGTATTTGATGAAAAAAGTACTAATATATCACAAAAAAGTGAGACAATTCGGAAATTATATTCTAATCTTGAAGAAAAGTTGCAGAAATATCAAAAAAACGCTACCTTTAAAGATAACCTAATTGAACCAACTGAATATCATGGGTTTACAAATGTTCTATGGGGTGGAGGATGCTTGGTTCTTATTTCAGTGTAACACTAACTGGACATTTAGCACGCCAATGACAACGAACTCGTGTAGGTGGCAAGTGAATTCTGCCAAATTAATGGTTATGGTGCTGTAACAAGTAATTATCATTCACATATTCGGAACCTATTAACTCAATAGATATTCTATCCAGTCTATTTCGCTACCCGTTATGCCATAGAAGGAGTATATTTTATTGTCTATTTCGTCATCTATTCTGACAATCTGGTTTTCAATTTCATTATATTCATCCGTTCTTTTATCTTTAATTTGAAGCAATTTACTGTTTAATAGGGTAATCTCTTTTACCATACGAATAACCTCTTGATATGCTTGGTAAATTTTCAAATCAGTTAGGTCCAATCTTGGGAAAGAAAATGGTCTCAGGAATTCAGGAGTCAAACGATATGTATCTCCTCTTAGTGCCGTGCTTGTCTGAGTTATAAAGAACCAAAAAATTTTGGAATTTAGAACCGCAAGATAAAAAAGTGTGTCTACATCTTTTACCAACTCATTGAATAACACACTATGAATTGCTGGTCCATGGTAGTATATCCCTTTTTCATCATATCCAACTCTATTTTTAACAAGCATGTCTGGTATCATAATTTTTGGTTGCTCATATTCAGATAGACTTCTTCCTGCTGAATATTTATAAAATTCATTTTCTGCCACTTTGACTTTGCGTTTAAGTAATTCTTTCTTCACATCGTTGAGATATTTGAATGCTTTCGGATACTTTGACTGCATGAGTCCAGGTGGTATTAGTAACAATTTTCCTTTAGATTTATAATATGGAAATAACAACAATTTATGACTTACAGGAACTTGATATCTCCTGATGTCTTCACCATACAAGAATTGCTTCAATAGCTCATTTTCAATCTCTACTTCTTGCTTTAAGTATGTAGAATACACTGTTGTAGTATTTTCCCTTACGTGTAAACTATCCAGTAAAAAAACATCATCATTACCGGTCGAAGAACCTTTGAAAATTTTACGTGTGATATCTGAAAAGCTAATCCCATTTGTCCTAATTTTCGTCAATATCTTTGAAGCTTGTTCTGAACTAAAATTCCAAGGTTCTGCACTCAATGATTCCACATCTCTTATTTCAAAATTCAGAGTATCAAGTGTTCTAAAATTTTCACCTAATTTGAACTCTTTGTAATAGAATTTTTTATGAGAGATCTTGCTCAAAAACAATAAACAAGTGTAAGTAGTTGCGTCCTCGAAAATTTGGTTTGTGTTGAAATTTACTATTCTGTTCAATGACTTGGAATTTGAAATGAATTGTCTAATTTTTGTGCCATTTTCTCCTTCAAAGAACTTATGAGGCAGAATAAAGCCAAGTCCCCCTCTTTGCTTCAATTGTTTAAAACCTCTTTCGATGAATAATATATAAATATCATAGTTTTTTTCAGATGAATAATAGGTTTTATTGAAATATTCAACTTCTTTTTTATTCAAACTCTGCATCCTGACGTAAGGCGGATTCCCAATCACAATGTCAAATCCCCCCTCTTTCATTATCTCAGGAAACTCACTTTCCCATTTGAAAGCCTTATCGGAAATAGAAGGGTCATCGATTAAACTATTACCAACTTTTATGTTGTTCTGCAATAAAGGCAGTCTATGTTTCCTTTCAGAGATCTGCAATAACAAGTTTAACTGAGCTATTTCTACAGCTCTGGGATCAAGGTCAACACCGAAGATATTATTCTTGAGAATTTCTGTTTTAGTGGAATAAAATTCAATTTCATTTCCTTCCATGTCAGGATTGAATTTTGTTTGTTTAACTGTCCTTACGCTCTTTGAAATGTCTTTGTTTGTCTCATAATATTTACTCCAGTATCCCTCAAGTTCCTTGTATGCCTTTATCAAAAAGCTTCCAGAACCACAGGCCGGATCAAGTATCCTGACATTCTTGATTTCCTCTGGTTTGTGGGTTTTAATGTATTCGCCAACAGTGTTCTTAACAATATAATCAACAATGTACGAAGGTGTATAGTAGATGCCCTGTTCTTTCCTATGAGTCTTTGATTCCTCAAGTTTTGCTCTCTTTGGAGTTTGTTTTAGTATATTCCCTAAATATTGCTCATAAATTTTTCCCAAGACATCTGCATCTAAAACTGCAAAATTATACGAGTAAATTGCACCTTCTGGAGAGTAAAGGCCCTGTATAACCTCAGATAGTGCCTCGTTACTAATGTCAACTTGATCAGAGATGTGTATTGTTTTACTCTCCTTTCCAAAAAGCCCACTATTGTAAACATCACGATAATGTTGGTAAAGCTCCCTTACCTTTTTTATTAGTTGACCCTTTTCCTTTTGTGAGAATTGGTTATAATAGGATTTCAGATTCTTCGATTCGTATCCCCTATCTTCAGCATTTCTGATGAATACTAATCGGTCAAGAATTCTTTGTACAGTTTCATCAATATCTTCTTCCGAAACATGTGGATTGTTCTTTTTAATGTCTTTTGAAAGTATTTCTCTGAAATGAATCATATCCTGAAGAAGTTGTTTGTCAACAGACCTTTTCATGGGTTTCTTTCCATTTTCAGAGGCCCATGTATCCAATAGTCCCTCTTCCAATCCCCTCTTGCTAAGAAGTTTCAGTTTGTCTTTACCATTTTCACCCAGGTATTCTTCTGATTTTAATGTAAAGGCCCATTCTGCTTTACCACTGTCAGCATTGTACACTGCTAAAGTTTCAAAATTTGTAAGGACGGCCCAACTGCATGATTTGAGCCATGCGTAATTTACAGCCTGTTTATCATAGCCCGTACCAAATACAATCTCTTCTTCCTTCAGAGATTTTGCCTCAAGATAGAATTTTGTAATTCCATTTATACTAAATCCATAATCACTCCTTTTTCCAGCAATATTTTCTTCGTATGACACTGAATCATTGTGATTTTGCCTGTTCTCCGTGTTCCAGCCAAGTGCCTTAAAGAAAGGGGTGATAAAAACTACTTTTGTCTGTTCCTCAGTGTATCCTTTGATTTTGCCTTGCGTTTTTTCATCTTTGTATTTTTCTATTAACTCCGCTATCCTATCAAAATCAATTTTATAGTCCTCCTCATTTTCTTTTGAGCCTTTAACATTATTCATATCAGTTGCCTTTGCCTTTCTATGGACTTTAATTGCCTGTGCTTCATTAATCTTCCCTCATCTATTCACAGTAGCTCTATTCTTTTAAGTAACTCATCTATGTATCCTAAGGTATCGTTTAGTCCAGGTTTGTACTCAGATGGGTGACCACACTCATTTCGTTTAGCAAGTAATCCCCTTAAATTCTTAGCAGTAGATTTATTTATAAGTCCTAATTCTAATGCACATTCTATTATTATACTATCAGATGCTTTCTCTCGCAACTCATCTGTACTAGAGACGTTCCAACCTTTTCTCGCATTCAATTTGATGAAATTATCTTCCCCTATTTTGTCAGCTAAGAAATCTATGAACGCAGCCCAAGCTAAAACAATAGAAGAACGAAAAATTCCAAATTCAATACCCTTAAATGCCTCTTGAAATAACTCTTCTTGACGTAAAGAGAGTTTATGCAATCGCTTATAAGAACTATCAATAGTTATTGTTCTGGAAGTTGAACTTTCATATTTACTCAAAACTAAATTTCCTTTTTTTCGAAGATCAAGAACAGATAAATAGAATTGTTCAAGGTTCATTCTGCTTCTCTTTTGAAATAAATTTTCGTAGTTCAGAAAACAGATTACTATACACTTCTTTATCTGATGTATTAGGTAAAACAAGCTGTATGTTTATTACAATAGAGAGGGGATCAATATCTATAGGCTTAGTTTCTGAATCCTTACGCGACTCTTCTGACTTACCGCTATTTTGTTTACTAATTAATTTTGGTTTTTCCACCCTCCGTGAGCTGCGTTTTTGTGTACTGCTCTCTGTGTCCGCTATAATCCCAGATGCAGCAGCAAGTGCTTTGAAAGTTCTTATGGCCAAAATTGCCGTCGGTTGAGAGTAATTCTTTTTAGTTTTTATTAAGTTAGTAATATGGTCCTCGTTCTCAGTGAATGGGTCTTCATATGTAGAAAAGAGGTCAGGATATGCGACTTGAAGTGCTTTTGACATTGTTTCTTTAGATTTGTCTTTATCTCTATATTCAGAATAAACTTCAGTGGGAGTTCCATCATCACTAATAAATCCTAATTCCTTGAGAATAGGGATAAAACGCCTATCATTTTGTTTGTCAGTATAACCAACTGAAGCCAACCACGCTTCATCTACTTTTGGAGGGGTCTTCTTTTCATGTAAAGTTGTCTTCATAAATTCTTTAAATTTTCCTAAAGCAGTTACATACAAATATTCATTCATATGTTCATCAATATACTTATTATTTAATAAAATTTCCCTCTAAAATGTCTGAGTATTGATTTTTGGTCATATTTTCTTTCAAATCCTTGATCTAACACGTATTATAGGTAGGGGAACATCTATTAAACACGGTTAAACCATTTCTAAAATGATGTATTATTTATCTCAACCCGCTAAAGCCTTACTTTTTGCTTATTTGAGTTCACCCTTCGGATTACGCTACAGGTCATGCGGAATTACAACAAGAGGAGATTGAATCATCTCTGAAATATACCAGGGTATGATACTCGTTATATTCTTTCTTGACTTAATCTTCTATGAGTATGACCAAATTCAGTTCGATTGAAGACATAAACAGTACGTACAGGGAAAAATGGAAAAATTACCGAACAAACAGCCTTGCCCCAGAGATCAAAGAATATTTTGATAAGTGGCCCATTCAATACGACACAAACATAATAAAGAGAGACCTTCTCTTTGTAGGTTTAAACCCCTCATATGATGACAATAAAAAGCCTTTGCAACTATCTAACGCTAACTCACTTGATAATCAGGACGAAATAAGGAAGGCCATAAAAGATGAAAGAACTGCACAAAGAGGTAATGAAAATAAGGAGAGATATAGCTATTATTCTCTATTCCCGAAAATCTGTAAAACATTACAACTTGATATAGAAGACTGGAATCACATCGATCTATTTCCTTTCAGACACAGAGATCAGAATCAACTAGTTAGTGATTTTCAATTAGACACAAACATTTCAGAGTGGATCAAAGGTGGGAACACAAAGAAAGACATCATAAAAGACTGTGTAAGCATCTTTCTTGGCTTAGTTGAGTATCTCAAACCTAAAGTAATTGTAGTTGTTAATGGGTTTATCTCTAAGAAGATCATGGAGAATACTGGGTCGTATTATGTTAATGGTTACAGAAACCCCATCATAACAACCCAGACGGAAAATGAAGATTTCAGCTTATACCTTTCAAAAAACTTAAATGAATGTCATCGCATACTCAAGATCAGGAACGAGTACCCATTGTTACTGTCATCAATGTTGACAGGACAAAGGGCCCTTGATCTTGGTTCAAGGGAGAGATTAATTTGGCATATAAGGCAAATACTGGTGAGTCAGTATGATTGAAAAATATGACGTTTTAGGCTTGAAAAGAGCTCATGAAGAATACATAAAAAGAGAAGGCAGACACAAGTTCTATGACATGGCCCAGAAACTGATGCGGGATGGATACGTTACAGAAGCCAGAATTTTATTGCTTTATGGCTGGAATAGCGCATGGTTAGCTAAACTTTCGATTAACTTTAACTTGGAAATATTCGAAAAAACTTTAGAGGATTGTAAGCCTTATTTTGACAAACTACGTGGGAAAAATTTACTTGAAATACGGTTAAAAGATTATGAGGCTGAAATAAAAGCTATTTTTGTCAAACTGACATCAATTAAAGAGATAAAATATACAGGAGCTTCTAAACTCTTGAGTCTTGAAATTCCTGATTTATTTGTAATGTGGGACAAAAAAATTAGGGGGTCTCATGATATCGATGAGAAAGAGCCAGATGAGTACTTCCATTTCTTGGAAAAGACTCAGGAAATGGCCAAGGGTATCGTTTGGATCTCTGAAGAATGTGATAATATAACCCTCGCTAAGGCAATAGATGAATACAACTATATATGTGCATTAAACGAGAAAGAGTGTAGCAAGAAAACTCAAAAAAAGAGTAGAAATTTAAAGAGTCTTGAAGTTTAGACTCAAGCTCCAGAAAACACTTCCATTTCAGCCAAGTGAAGTACAGATAATGCCAATGGGCCAAAAAGAGCAAGTCTTTCATTAAATCGACTGACTGCAACATCTACACTTATTCTGGCTAATCCACCGTAGTATTGAGCCACAATATCCCTTACAATTTGCCCAGTAGACAGTTCGACTTTATTGTGCTGTTATAATGTCTTATTCCATCTAAATCTAAAATGCAATCAATAATATAACTTTCATTAGTAGAAATATTAACAATAACATCAATTATAACAAATTTGTAAATATAGATGAAAACACACAAAATATCAGACTAAATACAACATAAAAAAACTTATATATTAATAAGACATTGCGTTTCATGGTAGCAAATAATACTACAATGGAACTGAAAAACGAGCTTAAACTCCATGAGGAGTTAAGGGCCAAGAAGAAGAAAAAAGGGATACGAGATCCTGTCCTTGAGATGAAAATAGAAGATAGCTTTAGTGTGTCAAGGAAAGAATGGGTCAAAAGATCGTATAAGGTAGACAGAGAAAATGATACTTATGACGAAGTTATTCATACTGATGATGGTAAAATAATCCACGAAGACCACGGACCACTAAGTGAACACCAAGAACATGGGGATGCAAAAAAGAAGAAATTCGTTGATGAGCACTCTTCAGATACCCGGAAGACAGAGGAAACAGATGGCAGAACAAACACCTGAAACTGGAATTCTAACTCGTTTAAGCCTTAATCATTGGTACAAGTATTTACTATACCTGGGAGGAGTCATCCTCATAGTCGGCTTTTATTTCTATCTCCAATATCCTTTAGCTAACTCTTCTGCGTCACTTGCTGTTATTGACAGAGTCATTGATTTTGCCGTTTACACAATCGTAATTGGCATTTCACTTTGGATTCTTGATGAAATATTGTACTTCGTGTACAATTATCTTTACTTCAAAGAGAATAACAATCACGATGAAGTTTATGAGAAGGTTGCAATAGGTTTGCAAATTTTTGAATATTTGGTTTGGGTAATAGCCTTTTTGATATGGATTTCTATCGCATTAGGAACCGAATAGATAAGGTTATGATTAGACACTTATGATTTCCCAACGTGTCTTACTGAATAGCAACAGCTATTTCCGATTCATTCTCATTATTCCACTTCAACTGAGATTTTATGATTTTATAGTAGATTTTATGAGCTCTCCGAGACTTCTATTTCTATATATGTTTAGTTATTGTTTTAAGAGATAATAGATATCATAGATTTTATAAGGTCTATTTTTTTCTATACTTGTTAGAACGCAGTGACACGAAAGCAGACTAATCGGATTGCAATTAGGGCTTATAAAATCTAAAAATCATAAAATCTCGGAATTTAATATCTGATCAGAAGATGAATTTGATAGTTGGTGGAGGTTAAAAAATCTCATATAATATCTAAAATCTATTCTCGACAATCTTTATCAACGTTGCCGGCTTGGTTTTTGTTTTGGCAGTTACACGTTCGATAATACCGCTTTCAAACAAACTATCTAGTGCAATCTTAACATCAACCATACTCATTCCAAGTTTTTGTGATATGCTTCCTTGCGATATCCATTTTCCATTTTCATGAGTAACTGCTAAATAACCTATGGAACCTGTCTTTTCATCTTTCATTGTGTCAACGTTATAACCCTTTTGGTCTTTTATTAGGTCATAATATACCTTTTTAATTTGTTCAATTATTCTTGTTATCTTTATGGGATTCCATGCTTGTCTTTTTCTATCCTGGTAATGCCTATAGTAATCAAGGAACACACCCTTATACTCCTCCAGGTCTTTTATGGCATTTTCAAGGTCCACTGTATCCATAATAAGTATTGTATCCTTACAATCCCCCTGACAATTTGAAATTTGAAGTTCCTCATAATTTTTGGAATATCTAACTCTTGATGCAGCGTGAATCATCGATAACTGAAGCACCTGCCCCTGAAATTTTGTTGTTGCTTTGACCTCCATGGACTCATCCTTATTGTTATGTGCTTCAATGCGGTCAACTTGGAGTTTGTCAACGTATCTGACATATTCCTTTTCAAACTCATCTGTTGCATTAACATTTCTTACCCGACATAGAATCTTGAAGTATTTTTCATTCATATCATCGAGAATTTCCTTGGAAACGATGTCACCATCTCCACCAAGAGGATTGTATCGCAATGGGGCTTCATCCTTAACATAGAGAAATCTGAATCCAATACCCTGTTCCCAGAATTGATCTGATAGATGGCTAAGGAATATTGGAGTTGACGTTAACCACGTGGTGCAGTATAATATCTCAGGATAAGATTCATTTCCACGTCCTGTAGTCCCAGAGTCCTGCACTTCGTTGTCCATTATTTCCGCATATATTTCAAATGTTGATGACAAGGCACCACTTCGATTCTCCTTCGCCAATGTGGATGCCTCATCTCTGATTATGGCCATTGCGTATGGTGAACCATTGTATTTAATATCATACGGAACTTTGTTTAGATTTTCCAGTATGTTGTGAGGTGTGTGTTTGGAGAACAATCTTTTAAGATTATTTTGAGGTGGATTCAGCTTAAGGAATGTCTTTTCAAGGAATCTTCTTCCGCCTGTCTTGTTTGATCCTGATGGACCAAGCCATAAATGTCCTATAGACGCTCTCACCGGCCCTTGCTTTGTGTGGTAACTTGCATTACTTAGTGCCATTGATAGCTGAGTCTTCAAAATACAATTCATAGTGTGATTTGGTACTGGTACTATTTCCTGCACTCTATGAAAGTAATCAGTAAAGAATGACTCATTATCCGGCGGTTCCACACGTTTTATATTATTGTTCTCTATATTTATCATGAGATTCTTCCCGCTCCTGTTTACCGACAGGGGCAATTTTTTAATTCTTGCTTTTCTCCCTTCTTTCTGGATACAAAACTAATAATCCCATTTTGGTATCCTGTATTTCCACCAAATCACCTGCATTCATGTTATACAGATCGGTTAGAGTTTTCGGAAGATTCAATGAACAACCTTTGCCATTTGCAATTAGTTTTCTTTTCAAAACCATTTTTTCTACCTTAACTATATTATTTTTTCAACCTATTTAAAACTATATTTCATTGCAGAGCACGTATAATCCTGCTTCGCCAATGATACAAACTTACAAAAATCCTTGTTGATAGAAATGAAATTAGTAGCTTTGAATTATTCATGATTTACTCTCCTACTGTCGCTAATACATAAGCAAGGTAGCATGTTTTTCGAGTTTCAATGATCTTGAGCCGTGCTAATTTTCCGATGAAACTGCTGTCAATATCATCTTCATTCAGGATTAGTATGATTCTGCTGTCAATATCTGTTAATTCTTCATCGCGAAAAGCAAAGACACTTTCAAAAGCTATGTATTTATGGTTTCCTCTCCCTCTATGGATAACACTCTCAACTATTTGCCCCACACGAAGTCCCTGAAAGGTTCTGTCCTTTGGTGCTTCTACAATTTCTTGTCCTATTCCTTTTTGCTCATGCTTTTCTGTTTGCATAAAGGTTCTGATTTACAGAAACTACTTAAAAACTACGATCAACGATAATCATATTCTGTCTGAAAATATTACCCTCGGTAATTTGAAAATACAACTTCTTAAAAGTTTTGATTCATGTTTCAGATTGTTGTGCTAACCATCCTATAAACTAAAAGAAAAACTGTCGTAAACCTAATCCCTAATAATATTAGTCGAGCAAACGCATAATTGCCTTATCGCCAACTGTGGCCACAAATTCAAACCCAGCCTCTAAGTAAGCCTGAACATAATTTGATGGAACTGCAACCTGCCTACTTCCGTTAGTCCTTTTTTTCAGCCTCTTCATGTCTGACTCGATTAATTCCCACATCTTTTTTGTCTCTTCCGTCAGAACTTTTTCTGGCTCTCCATCAATCCTTAACTGCGCTTCATATACCTTGGAAACTCTATCCTGATACACTTTCTCGAATGACTCCCACACTTTGTCTGCGATTTTGTCGGGTTCTGAGGTCATGATCTTGCTGATTTCATCTTCATTCTGATTTCCGAAGTATTTGAGCATACCTTTGACCACTTCCCTATCTATCTCTTCCTTGCTCACTTCATAACTAACTGTCCCCAGGAATTTTGTGGATTTTTCATACGCCTCTCTGATTTCCTCTGTGTGCGCCGACATATTTTCATACACGGATTCCATATCGCCGTTATGTCCTGTTATGAACTGTCTCCAAGAGTGTGTGATTAAACCTTTACTCTCTGCCAAGGCGAGTTGTGTCACGAAATATCTTCTCAGGACATAGGGTCGCCAACTGAAACCACTTTTCATAATTGCATCCTTGATAAATCGACTCACAAAATGGGTAGCAAGGAATGACCTGTCATTTGATTGTGCTGGAACTATCAGTGGACTATTTGGCTTTAACTGCTCTTGCCTTAACCTTTCATTAAGGTACTCCTTCAGATAAACACAGCCTTCCTTTGAGAGAAATGTGTAATACTCTTTGTTGTTCTTGCTCAGCGATGTTCTTACTCTTATCCTGAGAGGCATTTTTGTAATCTCAACTTTACCACTTTCAATATTGAGGTCGAGTAAATCTGAAATCCTCAACCCATCTGTTCCGTCAAAATTCCCAATGACTTCTGGTCTAACCCCAGAAAATGCCATCAGACTAATCATCAAGCCTGTTTTTGTTCTTGCCTGACGGAGAATAGTAGCCAACTCTTCATTTGTCGGAACGTGTTCATTATCCTTTACAGGACGCACGTTTTTATTTCCGATCTTCAATTTGACCTTTCCAGCCACACGATTGAATTCCAGAAAACTGACAACTGACTGCATCATTACAGCTATTCCCAATCCAGATTTACCCTCCTGTTCCTTCTTCCTTACAAAATCGATGTATTTATCTGCATATTGATTAGGATTGGAACTTGCCATCTCAATGAGTCTTTCAGGAGAATCCTTCATGATCTTCATCCATTTATCCCTGTCTGTTGTGAAAAGACCACCTTCAATTCCATTTATATATTCCAAAAATAAACCGAGATTTGCAACATAATAGTTTGCTGTAAGTGGACTACCTGCCCTCGTGTTCTCGAAATACCTTTTGATAAGTTGATTCTCTCTAAGCACTTTCCACCTTGAAATTTGCCTTCCCATAACCAAATAATGGGTGAGAATATTTAAGGTTTATTAATTGGATAAGTTTCTATCCAATTTAAGTTTTAAGCGAATACTTTTGGATATTCTCTAATAACCCCTTTCGACCATTTAATATAGGGTTGCATCAAATAAGGGACAATAACTTTTTGATTAGTGCTGTTCCTTCTTTGTGAGAAATACGGTC
>JAJZJZ010000043.1 GCA_021809755.1 Thermoplasmata archaeon | reverse complement strand
GCAAGTCTAGTTAAGTGAAACTAAGGCTACGGATATGTATCCATATGCTTATATGTCAGTTCCTCAAAAGGTTGAAAGTCATTATAAAATAAAGCTATAGGAATTAAATTGCAGAACTTTCCACATAACTGGTCAGTGTTCATTTTGGTTTTGATTTCAAGGATGACAGTGGTGATTACATCAAGGGGCGGCTTGTTGATGCAAGATCTCCTGGTTATGATCTGGGTAAGGAGAATCTTGACCGGGTAATGAACAATGTAAGATGGCTGATAAACGAGATCTCTGGAAAATTGTAAGGCGTAACTATGTCTGGCAAAACAAAAAAAAGGATTATCCGGGAAGACAACTACAAGAAGAAAACCATCAGTGAAACAATATGCAACGCAGGGATTAAAAAAAGCAGACAGGGCAGATGGTGAGATAAATAATCAAAGCCTATTCGAGAGAGGTTTTATTGAAATGGTTTTGTACACTGAGGGAAGTCATAAAATGAGGGAATTGAACTATTACATGGTTGAGATAGATAATGTATCATTAAATTCAGCATTTGAATTGATGATGGATATAGTAGAATTCAGTAAATTAATAAGAAATAACGGTATTTATAATATATTCATAAGTGAATTCTCTGAAAAATTTACCTCTATAAAAAAGATAAAACCAAAGTTTAAGGATTCTCAAATTTTCTTCGCATTTGACTGCAATAAAGAGTTAATGCTATGGACTGATTCTTGGGGATATGATCTCATTGAAAATTACGAAGAGAGCTGGGAAAACGGGATTTTTCATACTATCAATCGTCTGCAGAAGGAATATTCGGGCTCAGATGATTGGATGGATTCCACTGGCCATAAATATCTGCAGTTAAGTTTATCGGGATACAAAAAATCAGAGGACGTCGAAGAATCAGTTAAATTCTTTCAAGGATTCCTTGTTGAGTATAAGAAATATAAAAAAGCTAGAGAATATTCAAAAAAAGGTGGATTTACAGATATCACTCAGTTAATCATCTCTTCTAACGCTGCTTTTGAAAATGTTTATGATTACTATGAAGCAATGGAAATGAAAGCTCCTGATATGAACACTCTATTGTCAATGAGGTTGATAGAAAGACTTACGCATGAATATAAATTTAAAGATTATACTTCAGCATTGCTTTTTGCAGTAATGCTCAAACTGAATAAGTCCAAAAAAGATAGTAAGGGCGAATTAAAGAAAAGTTTACATGAAATAAGAAGGGAATTAGAGGGATACTTACCAAAAAAGGTTTGCAAAGGTTTCAGGGAAGTTCAAAGCGATAAGGATATTATTGACATAATTCAAAATGAATACTTATTCTCGAAGATTGGATTCTATAATGAACGCAATAAGAACTTCTATTTTTCCAAGTTGAAAATTTACATAGATGCTAGCAATGTAATTCATAACGGCCAAAGGAAAGGGGGCAAGAATGAAAATACAGATAAACCGAAAATCAAATTTTTGGAAGAATGCATCAGAAGTCTTGAAGAACAGGGAATTAAAGTTATCGGAATCTACTTGGACAGTAATAAATATGAATCGATAATGCTTGAAAATAAGGAACTTAAGACACAGTACGAAGAGTTAAAGAAGGAACTAAATAATCGCAGGAAAAGCGTAACAGAAACTATGAAAGGAGAAATTGCAGATGAAAGGCTAATCGGTAAGCTTAAAGATGACCAAAGCTGCTACGTAATTTCAAATGATTTCTATGGAGAATTCAATCTCTCAGAAACACAAAGAAAGAGACTTATAAACTTTGAAAGGATGACTGAAGGGAAATACAGATTCTTTATACAATCTACCGATCATAAAGATATTGAACTGAGAAGTATCTATTCGAATAAGACAGAAAAATTGGACAAGTATGAAGGGGTGACAAGCCTAAAGAATATATGTGATTGGCCATATCCAGGCAAATATGAGTATTTTGAAATAACCACATTTTTAAATAAACATTTAAAAGATATGTAATTCAAGCAAGCGAATTTCCCCTTTTAATATATGCCTTGAGAACTTCTCTAAACATTTTTCCGTGGTTTTTATATCTTATATGAAGCAACTCATGGGTTATTGCCTCCCTCCTCAAAGATAAGTCCATGCTAAGCAGTGAATTATTGAACGTGACTACCTTATTGGCAGAGCAACTTCCCATCTTAGATTTCATTTCCCTTAATCTTATCTGCTTCGGTATAGCATTTATATCTTTTGCTATTTGCCATACTTCCTTCCTGAACTCTTCCTTACTTACCATTTCCATTCGCCTTAAGTCTGTCGATTATTTCCTTCGCGATTTCCGTATTCTTCTGAATTTGAACAATATCTTCGCTATTTCCATGAGAAGCAAGTGCCTTATTTAATTCAAGCCTGATGTCCCTCTCCTGCCTTGAATTGGTTCGCCATTTTGAATATTTTGTGAACACAGAGGTCATTTCTGTCGCGATCTTCTCTGAATCTTTTATGCCCTTGTTTTTCAAGAACCAATACATTGAGAAAATATCAGATGACATTTTCAATGAATTTTGCTCTTTGCTGGCTTTATTCATTTCACAGATGATTGATTTGAGCTCCTTTGCTGTATTTTCTGATGATTCCTGTCCCTGGCCATACATCTGTGCTATCTTTTCTGCTCTTTCACCTATGGATATGAGATAAGGCTGTTGCAGCAAGTTATGATTTACTTCATTAAGAATGCTGTTGATCATGCTGAGGATTCTCTCTCTGTCAGTTTTATGATCCACCTTTATTTTGCTTAATGTCTCGTCATTAATGCTGTACGTACTTCTGGGAGGCTTAAATTCTCCTATGGACGTGTTCTCCCTCACAAGCTGGGCGGTCTTCTCTGAAAGATCGAGGTCCGGTTTCTGCCTGTTATCATAATTCATCCTCAGAATATTGTAAATTCTTGCGAATCTCTCAAAGTTTTCCAAATGAGGTCGCAGAAATTCATCGGGCGAGATGATGTTGTACATATCCTCCAGCTCCCTCCATCTTGCATAGAATCTCTGCCTCTCGTTTTCATCGGCGAACATTTCCACGATCTCACCTGTAACCCTGTCCATTTTAGTATCACTTAATTTATCGAGATAATTAGATTTCATCTCATTGATCTTTTCTGAGAAACTCTTTTTTAGTACCTCTAAGTCCTGAACGAAACCCTCTATATCCGACAGATCCTTTGAATCAAATTCTAGTGCATCTTTCAGCCTTCTGAAAACACCGACGAAATCAATAATGAGACCGGCGGGTTTCATCTTTCCATCGGGTGACTCATATGGCCTGTTTATCCTTGCTATCGCCTGCAATAGTACATGGTCGCGCATCGGTTTATCCAAATACATGCAGTATAGAATCGGTGCGTCGAATCCAGTAAGGAGTTTTTCAGTTACAATAAGTATCTTAGGCTCCTTTTTTGGATCTCTGAAGGCTTTCCTTATCTCTCTCTCCTGTTCCTCTTTTGTGTGATACTTCTTGAGCTTCTGGCTGTCATTGTGGCTTGAGCTTATTATTACTTCAGAATATGATGAAGGTAGATACTTATCAAGGATCTCCTTGTACATCACGCAGGCCTCCCTGTCAACTGCAACGAGAAACGCCTTGTAGCCAAGGGGTTCCACATTATTCTTAAAATGCTCTGCCAGATACTCTCCTATTTGTTCCATCCTGTTAGCGTTCTTCATCATGTTGCGAAGGGTAACCTGTTTTTCCATGATCAAATTAAGTGTTTCAATATCAGATATACCTGTCATTTCAGCGTTCTTTAGAAAACTCTTCTCCAGAGTATCACGATCCACAAGCATCCTGTTTGGTGCAAGGGAATAGTTCAGGGGAAGGGTTGTACCATCCCTAATGGATTGCTTGATTCCGTACTTGTCCAGATAGCCGTCAGGATCATCTCTTCCAAACATGAGGAATGTGTCATTCTTGCCTGATGATCTTGATACTGGAGTTCCAGTGAAACCAATGAACGTAGCATTTGGAATTGCTCCCATCAAGTAGTTCCCTAGCTTCCCGCCTGTACTTCTGTGTGCCTCGTCTGCAAAAACAAATATTTCATTACTCATGTTTATCTTTTCAGGCATTCCTTCGAATTTCTGAATAGTTGAGACTATGATGGCAGAAGTTTCAGATTTAAGGAGCCTCTGGAGCTCTTTCTTACTGTCGGTAACATGAACATTCTCAAATCCAAGCGCTGAAAGGTTACTGAAAAGCTGGCTCTCAAGCTCGTTTCTGTCCACCAGCATTAATATTATGGGTCTCCTTATGAGGCGATGCTCCATGATCTTCTTTGCAGCCACTATCATGGTGTAGGTCTTCCCTGATCCCTGTGTATGCCATATAAGTCCTCTGCTCTTAGGCGAAATACTACGATCCAGCACCTTCTCTGTGGCCCTTGCCTGATGAGGTCTCAGAACTGCCTTTTTCAGCTCATCGTCCTGTCTTATAAACAGTATGTAATCCCGAATGAAATTGAGAACCTTTTCACGCTTGAAGAATGATTTAACCTGGTCTTCAAGTTTATCGTTATTCTCAAGTCTCCATGAAAATATACTTTTGGTGGAGAAATTCCATGTTGGTCCGTAATAGAAATCTATGGCGTTTGTAACCTGATATACCTGTGGTATAACCATCATCTCTGGAGTTTCCTCATGATATCTTCTTATCTGTTTTAGGCCGTCTGTTATTCCGTCAAGGCGATAAGGAGCTTTTGCTTCAAGTATGAACACAGGAATTCCATTGATATAGAATACAACATCCGGTCTGTTTATCCTGACGCCGTTAGTGAAGGCCATTTCATCCGTCACGTGGTACTCATTTCTTTCAGGGTTTTCAAAGTCAATGAGTTTAACATTTCTGTCTCTTCTCTCCTCGGAAATGAATACTGTTCCTTTTCCAGTGAGATGCTGCCATGCTTTCTCATTTCCTTCAATGGTAGCTGTGATGGTGTTCTCCAATCTCTTTATGATAATATTGGCAGTTTCCAAATTGGCAAAATCCGAATTGAGTTTTATAACCTGAGAGGAGAATACATCTCTAAGTATGAGACCGGTTTCGCCGCCTCTCATTCTCAAAGCATCGTCTATGTCCAGATATTTCCATCCTATCTGGGATGCGTATTCAATTATTGGATTCTGAACGCTTGATCTTTCCGTTGCGAAAGAAGGCATCAGTTCTCACCTTTTGATGTGTTTAACTTGACTCTTATTTTTCCTGTAAGAAGATCACCCATCAGGCCTTTTTTAAGTTTTTCTAAATGTGTCTTCTTTTTTCTGAAGAGTTCCAGTTTGTTGTCAACTGTTGAGAGTATATCAGCAATTTTTTGCTGCTCATAGACCTTAGGTATTGGAACTCTCTGAGACATAACTTGGCTATCTGAAACAGCTGGATAAGCGGAGCCCGTTTGAAACTCGGAAATCTTATTAACGAATTTGTCAAACGTCATATAATAATAGAGGAAACATGGCATAATCTCATTTCTTTTTGCTCTCACTACGCAAAAAGCCGTTGAACAAACTTGACCGTCTAGATTCTTCGGCACAATCGCCACTCGCTTGAGATATGGTCTGACTGTAGCAAATATTACATCCTCTTCTTTCACTTCTTTACGAGCTCTACTTGGAGCAGCTATTCCTTGGATTTCTTTTGTATAGACAATTGCCAATTTTTCAGACGAAATTCCAGATACATCTATGTATTTAAAGTATGAATGACTAAAGATAGACGGATCAATACTGCTTACCGGAACGCTACACTCCGAAATGGATTTTATAGCCCATTCTGTAGGTATCTCCCCAATCTCAGTAATCTTGAACTTAGTGTGCCCAATGCCTTTTGTGAGAAGAGTCTGCATCAGACCTTTCTTGAGCTTTTCAGTCATGGTTATTTCCTCATTTACTTTTTGAATACTTTCGTCTGCAGTGGATAGGATTTCAGCAATTTTCTGTTGCTCTGGGAGAGATGGGAACGGAATTGGAAACTGCTTAATAATAGATAAATTCAAAGAAGGCATAGTAGTTTTAGATAAGAAATCGCTTGTTCTAAGGGAAGATAAATAATAAAATAAAAATAATGTAATAATGTTTTTCCCATTTGTCTCTATGACGGCTAAATGATTGGCAACGAATGAGTCTATACTTAACAAGGCTCTGCGCTCAAGTTTTATAGATTCTCCGCTTTTTGGAAATATAATTGAATCTTTTTTGAACGCCTTAAGTTTTAACTCTGAAATAGCTTCGTGATTTATAAGATCAAAATGCTTCAGATACTTGCCGCTTTCTAAATTGTTGAGATGTTGAACTCTTATAAATGGATATAGTCCATTTTTGAAGTACTTTCTATCTTGGGGAGCTGTGTTGCCAGAAGTTACATTGGCAAATTCTCTTAACCTTTGTATTCGCCATTCCTCAGGTATCTCCCCGATCTCTGTCATCTTGTATCCGGGACTAGTCAATGTAATCAAGCTCCTTCATATAAGAATCCAATTTCTCATTAACATCGTCAATGAGCCCTTCAATGTCTTTTATCTCAGAAAGCACAGACCTTATATCGATCTGCTCCTCACTTATCATCTGAGAAACATAGAGCGTGACGTTAAGGCTACCATTCTGCTTCAATACTTCTTCGTTAGATCTTGTGATAGAAAAACCCTCATGTTCCTGAAAGGTTTCAAAAGTGTCAGCAATTCTTTCAATGTTTTCAGAATATAGCTGATTCAGTTTTCTTACTTCTTTATGTTTCCCAAATTCACTTGATGCATTTATGAACAGGATCTTTCCCCTCTGACTTGCACTCTTGGACTTGTTAAATATTAGTATTACACCTGGAGCGCCAGTATTGTAGAACAATTTTTCTGGAAGCGAAATAACGCATTCCACCAAATCTGCTGCGATTACAGCGCTTCGGATCTTCTCTTCATCATTACCCCGAAACAGCGATCCCTGGTCAAGAACAACTGCCACTCTCTTTCTCGATGATGTAATCATATGCTGAATCCAAGCCCAGTCTCCGCTTGATTTGGGTGGTATTCCTAAAGGGAATCGATCATAATGGTCATTTTTCAACTGACCAGGATCGAAGTTCTGGTTCCACATGGGGTTCGCAGTAACCTTGTCGAACTGCATCAGCGATCCATCGGGATTGGTGTATGCGGGTCTTTCCATTGTATCACCAATTTTTATTTCGGCGTCAATGTCATGGATTATGGCATTCATTTTGGCCATTGCAAATGTGAGCCTGTTGATCTCCTGACCGAAGAGTTTTGGGAAATTCAAAGTGCTGTCTGATCCGTATTTTTTAACAAATGCACTGTATGTTCTTATGAGAAGACCTCCTGAACCACACGCTGGATCATAGACAGATTCACCAGGATCAGGATCAAGAATTCTACCCATAAGCTCCGCAACCTCCCTAGGTGTATAGAATTCCCCGGCACTCTTTCCGGAACCTTCTGAGAATTTCCCTATAAGGTATTCATAGGCGTTGCCAAGCACATCAGCATCAATATCTTTCAGGCCAAGTCTTTTGCAGCTAAGTATTTCAAGAAGTTTCTTCAGACTGGCATCTGATATTGTCCGGGATCCTCCAGTTGCCTCATTGTAGTCGTTCTGATCGACAACCCCCAGTAATCTTGGATTTTCCCGAGCAAGATCCCTCATTGCTGAAGTTAGATATTCACCAAGCGATACCTTCTGTTCGGTTATGTTATTCCATCTGGATCTTTCTGGAATGTAGAATCTTACCAGTTTATGATCGGCATTAACCATTGCTAAAGCAATTTCTCTAATGCTCGATATGTTGGTAAGTTCATCTTCAAAGACATCGTTCAACCTCTTCAAAAAAATCAAAGGAATGATGAAGTCCTTGTATTTTGGTGCCTCTATTTCACCACGTATTGAACATGCGGCTTCCCATAGCCACGATTCCAAGTTTTGGCAATTATGATTGTTTAGGTCTGAAGCCATAGTTTGGTTATAATCATATAAGCTTTTAATCATTTCGGGAAAATGTCACAATTTAAGAAAGAAAAGAATGTATTAAATCTGTGGTAAAATTGAAACGATCTCAATATTATCTGTATCTTTTCCATTGATAGATGGATTTTTGGCCAGCATGAACTATTGCTTGAATCTGTTGGACTGAAGTATTTTGAGATGGATTTTACCATCGGGACTTTTAGTAAAATGCTATCAGAAATGGGAGATCTCAAAGAGCTGTTCTCCCGTGGAGCAGCTTCCGACCCTGACATCGCAAGGAGGATTGAGAGTCAGAAGGATGCGCTCATGGCACAGCTCAAGGAAGAATATGAGGACAAACTTACAAACCTTGAGGATACCATCAAAAAGCTTACAAGCGTTGGTAAGGGAAAGAGGTATGACAAGGTAGTTGGTCAGGTTGGCAAAATGCTTGAAGATGTTGACAGTATGCAGGAGATCGTCGGAGAAGATATAGGCCTTGCAGATAAGCTCGAAGAAATAAAACTCAGGCTTTCCGCCATTAATGGCAAATAATAATTTTCAATTCACAATTACAATTTTTCTTTCAGCTTTTTCAATTATCTGGTTCAGGACATAATCATAAGAGAGAGGTCTTACGTGATCTCTTTCCATCTTTGCTTTTATTTCCTTGAGAAGAAGGAGAGTCTTCATGTCAACCCTGAGCGATGTGTCCATTATGTTTTATCAATTAAGGAAATATAACTGTTTGCAGACGCATACAAATATGCAGAAATCAGGCATTTTTTATCAGTAAGAATTAACATAGGGTGAAATCAATAATACAGTATCCCGGAGGAAAGTTCTACATGCTTCCGGATATCATTGAGATATTCAGGAATTCAGGTAAGAAAACAATCATTGATGTTTTTGGAGGCTCAGGTAAAATATTGCTAAATACTGATGCCAGGGTAAAAATATACAACGATTTGAATGCTGATGTTGTAGATTTCTTCGAGGAAGTACGGAACAACAAAGACGCAGTTCTTGAAAAATTGAAATATACTATCAATTCCAGGGAGCTGTTCAATCGCTATAAAGAGAAAACAGAAGACTGGACAGAGAACGTATTCAGGTTTTTTACAGGAATATGCTTTCATTTAATGGCATGGGAAGTTGTTATTCTTATTCTTCAATAAGGAATAAGAGTGCCTCTATTTCTAGAATGAAAGAGGGAATAGATGAGTGTTATAATGAAATTAAATCGTGGACCATAGAACGACTTGACTTCAGAGGCCTCATCAAAAGGTATGACTCTGATAATTCATTCTTTTACCTTGATCCACCGTATCACAACATCAATGGCCTTTATGAATATGAGTTAATCGACAATGATTACGTTGAAATGAAGGATTTATTGGATAGAATTAAGGGAAAATACCTTCTAAACATAAACGAGGATGTGTTTGTTTTAGATGTATTCGGTGAACCTCAGATAAGGAAGGAATATACCAATTTTGGAGTTAATGGAAGAGTGGGCAGTAAGACGAAAAGGATTGAGTTGTTCTATTATAAGTCATAAAACGCTAAGGATTCATATTAAAAACCCCTTTTTTGAACGATTTTAGATGTGAAGCCAGAACCACCCTAAATTTTTAATTGTATAGAATTATTCGCCAATCCGTTCAGCAAGGAATACAAATCAGGAAGGACCAGTTCGATGTGGATTATGCCATATTCAAGAAGTGCTCGGAAGAGACACAAACAAAGGAGGAACTTATAACAATGTTAGAGGAGAATTTCAATTACGTGATATCCCGAATAGAAAACGAGAATGCGAAAGAGCTTCTGGCAGATATGCAGTTACTTTAATTTACCCATTCTTTTGGAGAAATAATGGAGAAACTATAGCTAAAAAAGAATGATTCAAACAACAATCTATTAGACTTATCCAATACTTTGGCATACCTATTTAAAAAATAAATTTATTTCGCTGACTGATAAGTTTTCAATTCTATCGAATTACTTCCTAAACCCTCTAATCCATCTATTATGATGACCGGTTTGGTTACCTTAGATGTTTTTCCTGATTTCTTAATAACTTTTGACACTACATTTATTTGTACGTCTACACCGTAATAATTTCTTGATAATATCAGAAAATACATTCCTTGATATGCCTGTTCCAATGCACTCTCGTTTATGTTTATGACATCCCCTAAATCGCTGCCTTCGTATCCCATTATATGGACTTGGTTTTCATCGCTGGCTAAAAACGTAATAGTTGCCCCTTTAAATTTTTTCAGTTCACCTTTTCCTTTTGGGATACATAATTTGAATGGAATTTGGTAAGATGATTTACTGTTACTGTCAACTTTTTCTGCCTTAATTGATATATTTTTGCACCCAACTTCTTGTAATTCCCTACCTGTAAAAATATAGAATTTAATAGATTTATGCCAATTTGCGGGAATTATATATTTTAGACGCGGAAAATTGCTTAAAAAATCTTGAGTTAGTGCAATAATCATAAAATAGAGTGATAAAATGTCTCCTAAGATTTCAAACAAGAACAGAATGATCATTTTGTTTCCTTTTTTTATTGTCCGTTAAAATTAATCTGTACCCTAACTTGTTGTATTGTTCCATTATGAGTCTAAATAAGCGTTCTCTGTCTTCTGTCCGGTTATTTTGAAGTTCAACCGTTTCCCCATAATAAAAAAGGAAATCTGTGTTACTATAATTAGGTGTAATTATCAAACGCGTATGCATTATTGGGTCTGGGATTCCATTGGGCCATTGATATTTTCCTTTAAAAAATTCCTCAATTTTGTCTAACCGTTCTTCTGGTTCGTTATATTCTTCACTAATATCTTCTAGTGCTCTAGAATCCTCATCGTTTTCAAATTTGAAATACCAGTCCTCATTTAACAGTGTCTTTAAAACAGGATACATAATTGACCATGAGACTGTAATTATTTTGTGTGACCCATGAAAATTCTTTTCCACCCTTTCTAATTCATTATATGGAATGAAGAGTAATTTTGTTTCATTAATTTTAATTGGTTTGTATTTTTCCTTTTCATCTTTTGAGATAACACCCCTAACACTTATCACTATGTATTGGGTATGATCTATATCCCCCACAATCATCTTTTCATCTCGGCATCGTATATAACATATACTCACTTATTTCTCTTTTGGTTTTAAGGATTTTGTCCGCCAGATTGATTTCCCTGAAGGAGTCTGCCAGCATCCAGCAATTGAGAATTTACAAATCTCACTCTTTCTGTCGTCCAGTTTGTATCATTTTTGTATTCTCCCACAAGTTTGTAGAGTATGGCAACCGCTATATTTATTTTTAAGATCTCCTTATCAACGTTTGTGTTGGATTCAACTTGCTTTTTAAGAGGGCCTCTCTGAAGATTTACTGAATTAGAAACGGTGATCATGGGTTCTCCATTATCCTCTACAAATATACCTATTTCCAAGTGAGTTCCAAGACTTGTTTCTTCAACCTCAAATTTCAACCCATTTAAAGGATATCCTCCGCCTATCCTATACTTGAAGTCGAAAGAATCCGATATTTGGTTTCCTCCCTTTTCGTTCTGCCTTCTTGTCTTGAAAGATCTGTCCTCTGTCCTGTCTTCGATTATACGTCTTAATTTTATATCAGAGAAAGTATTGTGATTATTCACAGCCCAGCATAACCATAAAAGGAAATCCTCGATGGGGGTTCCTAAACTCATAAATAAGTTGATAGTCATGTTTTGCTTTATACGAAGGTAATTCAAAACACTGGCAATCTTATCTTTTTTACCAATTATTATGGCGAATCCATCTAACTGAAACACAAAAGACTTCAATTCTGATTTTCTCTTATCATTTAGGTAACGGTCTTTTGCTTCTTTTTTCTTCTCGTTTGATGCATCTGGAATCAATCTGTTTACAGTATATTCAGCTAGTTCATATATATCATCTGGTGTAAATTTTTTTCTTACAAAAAAATCGAATAGAGTGATGCTTTCTTCGATTTCCACTTTGCTACCTATACTGTTTTTCCCATCAATAGATACTGGAATTTCACTCTTTGTCACTACCATTTTTTCATTATTCAGTTTTTCAAATTCGATCTTTCCTTCATATTTCAAAACCACATATTTCACTTTTTCACCTCTTTTTACTCCTCTGTCACTTTCTCCATTTCTTCTAAGTTGAGATCTTCCCTTTTCCAACTAACTGACGTAAGCCTTGCCTTATTGTCTTTTTCATGTTATTTATCTTCATTCTAACCTCACTCCGCAATGCTTACAGAATATTGCATCGGATTCATTGCTTGTATGGCAATTCATACAAACTTTTGCCTTCTCTTTATAGTGCATCATCATCTTCTGCACGTGTGGATAGGTCCATGCTGCCTTCACGTGCCAGCAGTCATATGAATCGTCATGCTCGCACCATAAGCGGAATTCACCGTTTCCATTTCTTTTGACATAGATATTGAATATCCTTGAAGGATTGCTAGGCTTGGCTTCTTCGACTGTGATGTGATCGTCCATTACATTGCTGTGAAAAAGGAGATTGAGATGCTTTGTCATCTCTGCCTCTTCGTCTGTCATTGTGAGGTCGAGTTCGTGGACATCTTTGATTTCTACTGTTGGAGAATGGGCTATCTGCTCTGCTTTCATGAGTTGTTCTGCGACAAGGCGACCTTTTTGCGTCAATGAAATGAAGAAAGTTTTTCTGACTATCTTTTCTTCCCGGATATTTATTAATCCCTTCTCAGAAAGCTCTTTCAAATATCTGTCCAGAGAATATGTATTTGAAACCA
>JAJZJZ010000042.1 GCA_021809755.1 Thermoplasmata archaeon | reverse complement strand
GAAAGAATCCCGAAGTTATCAGAAAGCTGTTATGTTTTTGAAAATGCAACGATCATAGGCAAGGTCACCATAGGAGAAAATGTATGGGTAGGACCAGGAGCAGTTATCAGAGGAGACTACGGAGAAATAATCATCGGAAGTGGAACAGCAGTGGAGGATAATTGTGTTATTCATGCGAGACCAGGCGAAAAGACCATAATAGGTGAAAATGTTACACTGGGTCATTCCTGTGTTATTCATACGGCTCAGATATCAGATTATGCGGTTATAGGAATGAAATCGGTAGTTACAGACTTTGCTTCCGTGGGCAAATGGGCCGTAGTGGCAGAGGGATCGGTTGTAAAAAAGGGTCAAACCGTTAACGAAGATACAATAGTTGGAGGAGTTCCTGCGAAGGAAATCACCAAGGTTAATAGTGAATTTAAATCGCAATGGACAGATTACAAAAAGAATTATCAGTCATTTTGCGTTAGATACAAAAATAACCTGAAGGAGAAAAAGTAGTTTTATGTTATTTGAAATGATACCATTATCATGAACGACGACTTTAAAATTACAGATTGCAGTGCAAGGGTCATTCTGGATTCAAGGGGTAACACTACCGTTGAAGCCTCAGTGAGAATAGGGAATTTTATTGGAACTTGTGGAGCCCCATCTGGAGCAAGCACCGGTGCAACAGAAGTCATCCCTTTCAGAAACAGCTCACCTGTAGAAACGGTGGAGAACTTTTATGCAAGAGTAAGACAAAGACTCATCGGATTTAATGCGTTTAATCAGTCCGGGTTCGACGATCTTCTCAAGGAGATCGATGGTTCTGAGAACTTTGTTGAGATCGGAGGAAATCTTTCAACTGCACTCTCCATAGCATGTTCAAAGGCAGTGGCAAATAAACTTGGTATACCTTTATACAGATATGCCGGTGGAAATTTTAGGGCAAAGCTTCCAAAGCCATTGGGAAACGTTCTCGGTGGAGGAAAACACGCAATTAACGGAACTACCATTCAGGAATTTCTTGTTTCAAACAGTTCAGAATCATTTCTCAAGGCAATAATGGTTAATTCAAAAATTCATAAAAGGGTAGGAAAACTCTTATCAGAAAAACTCCCTGGTCAGAGTATTGGTGTTGGTGATGAAAGGGCATGGGTAGCATCCATTAGTGATGAAGATGCAATGGAAATAATGAAGAGGGCATGCAGTGAGGTATCATCTGAGGAGAAGGTCAATGTGGTCATGGGTTCAGATCTTGCGGCATCCAACTTCTTTGACGGTTCATCATATACATACAAAAATCAAAAACTTTCAAGGGATCAGCAGATTGATTTTGTAAAAGCCATGGTTAAGGAAAAGGGCTTTACGATTATTGAAGATCCAATGGATGAAAACGATTTTGATGGTTTTTCACTAATAACTTCGTCGGTTGGTTCAAGAGCACTTATTATTGGTGATGATCTTTACACAACAAATGCCAGAAGAATAGAGAGGGGAATTGAATTGCACTCTACCAATGCTGTTCTCATAAAGGTGAACCAGATCGGTACCTTAACTGAAACGTGGAAGGCTGTAAAAGTTGCAACGGACGCCTCAATGAAGAATGTAATATCACATAGAAGCGGGGAGACCACTGATGATTTTATAGCACATCTGTCAATTGCATTTTCCTCGTCTTACATAAAGACCGGTACAATAGGTGGCGAAAGACTTGCAAAATTAAACGAGCTAGTAAGAATAGAAGAGGATCTGAAAGAGTGACCGTTTTCATTCTCGGAACCGGCATGAGGGGTGTCAGGAGTTTCACTCTTGAAGAAGCAGACATAGTGAAACAGTCAAACATGATCTATCTGGAAGGATATACATCCTTTCTTCCTGAACACTTCAGGGAAGAATTTGAGCTATTCTTCCATAAGGAATATATTCACCTTACCAGAGATAAGATGGAGGTAGATGATTATTCTCACATAGTGAGGAAGGATGAGGATGTGGTAATACTAGTTCCCGGTGACCCTTTCATTGCCACGACACATATTTCCCTCATAAAGGGTATTGAAAAGACCGGTGAAACAGTGGAGGTTAGGGAAAATGCCTCTATTATATCGAGCATACCATTCAAATGCGGTTTGTCATTTTACAGGTTTGGACAGGTTGTTTCCATTCCAAAAGTATATTCAAATTTCATTCCAACAAGTCCTCTGACAAAGATTCTGGTAAATCTTAAGAACAATTTACACACCATTGCCTTAATAGATATCTTTGACGGCAGAAATATATCTACTAATGAACTTGCCGAATCTCTCAGGGCAATGATGGAAAAGACCGAAGATGATTCCATTGAAGGAAGAAAACTGATTATCGCATCACGGGTCAATCAGCCAGGAGAAAAAATCCTCATTACTGATCTGAAGGGTTTACCTTCAATTCATGAGGATCTAACACCATACACGTTAGTTGTGCCAGCAAAGCTGGATTCAAACGAAGTTATCCTAGAATCGGATTGAATTCAGAGAGTTATAACCTGATAACCGTCGTTGACATACTTTGCCAGTCTTTCACCGAATGGAAACAGTTCAACCCCTTTTGCCTTTAATTTTTCATCCACATTATACATTTTTGCAACAGCAGAGCATGCCGAATCTAGCGCACCACTTTTAATTAAGGTATCAAATGCCTCAGCAATTGGGCCTTCTCCAGTTGCAACAAATTCTTCGCTGGTTCCGTATAACAATACTTTGACATCTTCATATCTTTTTGCATTAACCTGCCTTGATACCATAATTAGGGCCATTCTTGATTTTTCGGGAGTTTCTTTTCCGCTTGTAAGAACAAACAATACTTTTGTCATGATTCAATATGTTAACTTCAATTATTAATCATTTGTTAACGCCCATTAGAATAGCTCTTATAATTCTCCCATGACATATTGATCAACAAATCACTTTCACGAATATTCTAAGAACTTATGGAAAATTTCTCTCATCTAAAAGGGGGAATTGTAGTTAACTATATATAGAAGAACAAATTTACATTACAATGCCTTTAGAATCGTCAAAATCCACTGAGACCCGTGATCCCATAAAAAAAGAGATAGACAGAGCTAAAAGAAGAAAACAGGGCGGAACTAAGGAAAGTGCTAAGGATTTGAAAATCAAGGAACTAATGGAAAAGATGGATTCCCAGAGAGATCAGCTTTTAAGAAGCATTGCAGAGATGCAGACATACATAAGAACAAAGGAGAAGGATCTGGAAATTTCTAAAAAAGTGATAACAAAGGATCTTGTAATGAAACTAATGCCTGTGCTTGACTCAATTGATGCGGGAATGGCCATAGAATCACATAAAGATATTTTGGAACCAATAAAGAAACAGCTAACGCAGGCACTTCTGTCTCTGGGTGTGACCGAAATGAAAACGGTGGGGGAAACGTTCAATCCCATGCTTCATGAAGTTGTGTCTATAACTGAAGAAGGGGATGAGAACAAAGTAGTGGCTGAGATTCAAAAGGGATATTTATTCAACAATGAAGTAATAAGGACTTCAAAGGTAATCGTGTGCAAGAGGTGAAATAATGTCAAAAATAATAGGTATAGATCTAGGGACGAGTAATTCAGCGGCAGCAGTTGTAATTTCAGGTAAACCCACGATAATTCCAAGTGCAGAGGGGGTTTCCATAGGGGGAAAATCATTTCCGAGCTATGTGGCCTTTACAAAGGAAGGAGATCTTCTTGTGGGAGAACCTGCCAGGAGGCAGGCCCTATTAAACCCTGAGGGTACAATTTATGCAGCCAAGAGAAAAATGGGTACAGACTTTAAATTCAAGGCTTATGGAAAGGAATATACTCCGCAGCAGATATCCGCTTTTATTCTTCAGAAAATAAAGAGAGATGCTGAGGCATTTCTCGGCGAGAAGGTAACGGATGCTGTTATTACTGTTCCTGCTTACTTTGATGATAATCAGAGGCAAGCAACCAAGGATGCAGGCTCAATCGCCGGTCTCAATGTGAAGAGAATAATCAATGAGCCAACAGCAGCTTCACTGGCTTATGGTATTGACAAGCACAACCAGTCAATGAAGATACTCGTTTTCGATCTAGGTGGTGGTACGCTTGATGTAACCATTATGGATTTCGGAGAAGGCGTCTTTGAGGTTGTATCCACATCGGGAGATACCAAACTTGGCGGAACTGATATGGATGAAGCAATCATCAACTATCTGATCTCAGATTTTAAGAAAAAAGAGAACATTGATCTTTCAAAGGATAAATCTGCGTATATCAGATTGAAGGATGCAGCCGAAAAGGCAAAAATAGAACTATCATCAACATTGACCACTGAAATCAATCTTCCATATATTACAGCCGTAAATGGTCAGCCAAAGCACATACAGATGGCATTGACAAGGGGTAAACTGGAAGAACTAATCAGACCAATAGTGGAAAGATCAAAAATATCATTGGAAAAGGCACTGGAAGGCGGCAAACTCACCAAGGATAAAGTGGATAAGATCATTCTTGTAGGGGGGCCAACGAGAATCCCAATGGTCAGGAAGTTTGTAGAGGATTTCTTTGGTAAACAGGTTGAAGGAGGAGTTGATCCAATGGAGTGTGTAGCCATGGGTGCAGCTCTTCAGGGTGCAGTTCTGGCCGGTGATATCAAGGATGTCGTTCTTTTAGATGTAACCCCGCTAACATTGGGTATAGAAACACTGGGCGGTGTTATAACTCCCATAATACCTGCGAACACAACCATCCCTGTTAAAAGATCACAGATATTCACCACAGCAGCGGATATGCAGACAGCAGTGACAATACACGTTGTGCAGGGCGAAAGACCGATGGCAGCAGATAACGTTTCTTTAGGAATGTTTAACTTGGTTGGAATTACGCCGGCTCCCAGGGGCATACCTCAGATAGAAGTTACTTTTGATATAGATGCAAACGGTATCATTCATGTAAATGCAAAAGACAAAGCCACAGGTAAGGAACAGAGCATTTCAATTGAGGCAAAGAATAAGCTTACTCCTGAAGAAATCGAGAGAATGAAGAAGCAGGCACAGGAATTCGCTCAGGAAGATAAGGAGAAGAAAGAAAAGGCAGAAAAAGTAAATCTTGCAGAAAACCTGGCATATACTGCTGAAAAAACCATAAACGACAACAGAGAGAAACTTACGGAAGATGAAATTAAAAAGGTCACGGATCAGGTTGCAGAGCTTAGAAAAGCTGCAGCTGAATCGGATATTGCTAAAATTGATGAAGTTACAAAGGAACTGAGCAACGCCATACAGGAAATAGGTACAAAGCTATATTCACAGGCACAGGGCGCGGAGGGACAGACTCAGGGAGAAAGTAATGAAGGCCAGAATAGCAACGAAGGTTCATCTGGTTCTCAGGAACAGGGAGATACAATGGATGCAAACTTCAGCGACAACAACAAGAAAGACTGAGTGACTGAAAATTGAGTAAGGACTACTATGCCACTCTTGGCGTTCAAAAGGGAGCGTCTGAGGAAGAGATAAAAAAAGCGTTTCGTACTCTTGCCAAGAAATGGCACCCAGATACAAACCCAGATAACAAAAAGGTTGCTGAGGAAAAATTCAAGGAAATCAGCGAAGCCTATGAGGTTTTGTCCGATCCTCAGAAGAAAAAGCAGTATGACCAAACAGGTTCTGTAAACTTTGGAGAAGGAAGGAGTGATTTCTCATGGCAGGACTTTAGCCATTACAATGATTTTAGTGATATTTTTGAACAGGTCTTCAGAGGGTTTGGAGGAGGGGATTTCTTTTCTGGATTTAACAGACAGAACGATCCACAACTTGACCTTCTAACTGAGATCTCAATATCAATGAGCGAAGCATACCATGGAACTGTCAAGACAATAAAATACAGAAGAACAGTTCCTTGCGAGGCATGCAATGGAACCGGTTCAAAGGACGGTAAGGTTACAACTTGCCCAACTTGCAACGGAACCGGTCAACAGAGAGTTGTTCAGGGTCAGGGCTTTTTCAGAATGGTTTCCGTTACCACATGCAGGACATGCAATGGAAAGGGAGCAGTTGCTAAGGAAGAGTGCAAGGTATGCCATGGAACAGGAAATAAATCCATAGTGGAAAATATAGATGTAACGGTACCAAAGGGAGCATACGATGGTCTAAGACTTCGTGTTAAGGGTAAGGGGCAAACACATAACAATAAAACAGGTGATCTTTATGTGTCTATTCAGGTTCATTCTGCACCGAATTTCAGAAGAAGCGAGGATAATTTAGTTACGGATCTGGAGATATCTTTTCCAGATGCAGCCCTTGGCGTGGAAAAGGATATAGACGTTTTCGGAAAAAAGGTTACCGTCAAGGTTCCTGCAGGTACCCAGCCAATGGATCTGGTAAGAGTCAGAGGCGAAGGTTTCCAGAATGTAAACTCAGGACGAAACGGTGATCTTGTCATAAGAATCAGAATTGGTGTTCCAAAGAAGCTTACAAGTACCCAGAAGAGTTTGCTGGAACAATTCCGTGAAGAATCCGGAAAGAAAAAAGGTTGGCTGTGAACGCATATACTTAGATAATTTTTTTGATCATCGTCTATACGGTTTCGCTATAATATAAAAAATATTTTCATTTGGGAATCAGGAAAATAGTTCTCGTTTTAAGAATTAATTGCCTGTTACAAGTACTTAAGATTGCGAAACATGCCATAAGATTAATATATAACCCTCTTCTAATATCAATCAAGATGAAAATTCTAGTAGCATTTGACAACTCTCCTAACGCAAGGGAAGCTCTATCCTATTCAATGAAATTCAAGGATATATGTGAGGAATATACCATCCTATTCGTAAATCCTGGTATTATGAGAGGTGCAACTGGCGTGGACACTTTCATACCTGAGACCGTTTATACCGAGCAAGAGGATATATCAAATCACGTAAAGGAAGGGGCTATGGAAATTGTAGAAAAGATGAGAGTCAACATAAACTTCGTTAAGAAGGATTCTCCGGGAGAGGATATCGCTAAAACTGTTGTTCAAACGGCTGTTGAAGTAGGAGCGGATCTTATTGTTTCAGGCACGAGAAGGTTGTCAGGTATAAGCAAATTCATTCTCGGTTCCGTTAGTTCAGAAATCATTAAGTTATCAACATTGCCTGTTTTGGTAGTTCCATTGAATCAGCCGGCATGATATATTTTTATAGTTACCACAAATACAGGTTTGAATGGGAAGTATAAGACCGCAGTATGTCAAGAGAATTGCAACAAGCTTGGTAGAATCAAATCCGGACACTTTCAACGAGGATTTCAATCACAATAAGAAAATAATTTCTGCTGCAATTGTTGGATCATCCAAGAAGAACACAAATCTCATATCGGGATATGTAACCAGATACATAATTAAGAAGAGAACCAGGGCACAGAAAGAAATGGAATTTACCGGACAGGTATAATTTATTAATTTTGATTGCATAATTTTTTCAAAATTCTCATGTTCGGCATGGGATCATTAAAGGCATTAATTTTACCATAATTGCATTATGGAGATTTGTATTGGTCAGCAGCTACTTTTTATAATAATGTGAATGTTCTTTTGGAAGAGTTATTGAAGTTTAATTACACAATATTCAAAGAGAAGACCTTCAAGAAAGAATATTAAGAAATGTTCAATCAGGTATGGATAATTGTGAATGAAGTTTATATCGTAGCGGCAAAGAGAACTCCAATAGGTAAATATGGCAAATCATTGAAGGGAATAAAGGCCAATTTTCTCGGTTCACTGTCAATAAAGGCAGTTCTGGAACAGGTAAAAATGGATCCTTCCATAGTTGATGAAGTAATAATGGGCAACACTATTCAAGCAGGAAATGGGCAAAATCTTGCGGGCCAGTGTGCCTCCATGGCAGGCCTTCCCGATGTTGTCACTAAATATACGGTTAATGTTGTATGTGCATCAGGAATGCTTGCCGTTGAATCCGCTGCCAGAGAAATTATGCTTGGAGAAAAGAACATTATCGTTGCAGGAGGGGTTGAAAGTATGAGCACTTCTCCTTTCATGATGGATTCAGATTTCAGATGGGGGGTAAGGCATCTTACAAACAAACACATGGAACTCATAGATTCCATGCTCAAGGACGGATTGCTTGAAGGTCTTCATGGAGAGCATATGGGGATATATGCAGAAGATACAGCAAAAAAATATGGAATCACCAGAAGGGAAGCAGACGAATTCTCCTTGAGAAGTTTCCAGCTTGCTTCAAAATACAATAAATCTGGCCTAAACAAAGATGAACTTCTTCACATGGATGAACTATCAATGGATGAAGGGTTGCGGGAGGTATCAATGGAAACACTTGGCGCACTTAAACCTGCATTCAGACCAGACGGCATTCTAACAGCGGGAAACAGTTCTCAGCTCTCTGATGGTTCATCAGCACTTCTATTAGTTTCAGAAAGCGCATTGAAAGAATATGATCTCAAGCCCATTGGAAGGATCACGGGGTTCAGTTCAGCAAGCCTTGCACCAAAAGATTTTGTGGAAGCACCGGTACCTGCAACAAAGAAACTCCTTGAAAAGCAAGGTAAAAACATTGGGGATTATGATCTGTTCGAACATAATGAAGCATATTCCGTTGCATCCATAGTGGTAAGAAATCAGCTTTCTATACAACCTGAATTGCTCAATGTCAGAGGTGGAGCTGTTGCAATTGGCCATCCACTTGGAAACAGCGGATCAAGAATTCTTGTTACGCTTCTCCATGCAATGAGGGAACGTAAAGCTCAAAACGGATTGGCAACCATCTGCCATGGGGGAGGAGGGGCACACACCATGACACTGGAGGCGATATATTGAAGATATCAGTCATAGGCGCAGGAACAATGGGAAGTGGAATAGCTCAGGTTTTCGCGATGTCCGGTTATGAAACTTCCCTTATTGATATATTCCCAGAAGCCATAAGGAAGGGAAAGGCAAACATTGAAAAATCATTGTCAAAACTTAGTGAAAAGGGTCTAATCAAATCATCTCCGGAAAAGATCCTTTCCATGATTACATTCAGCAGTTCCTACGATGATCTGAAGGGTTCCGAGTTGGTTGTTGAAGCTGCTTTTGAAAGATTGGATGTCAAGAGGGACATTCTGGGAAAAGTATCTACAATAGTTGAGAAGGGAACCATAATAGGTTCTAATACATCCTCAATTTCTATCAGCCTGCTATCATCATTTGTAAAGGAACCTGAAAATTTCATAGGTATGCACTTTTTCAATCCTCCACCTATTATGAAACTTGTGGAAATAGTAAATGGAAACAGAACATCAGAGGCAACCAGAAACAAAATTTTCGAAATTTCAAAGAAGCTTGGCAAAGACCCGGTTGTTGTAAATGATTATCCGGGGTTTGTTTCTAACAGGGTCCTCATGCCCATGCTCAGGGAGGCCATAGTATGTCTCGAGGAGGGTATAGGCAGTGTGGAGGATATTGACAAAACAATCAAACTTGGTCTTAACCATCCAATGGGTCCACTTACTTTATGCGATTTCATTGGAAACGATGTGGTATTTGATATCATGGAGGTTTTATTCAGAGAATTTGGTGATCCACACTATAAACCGCCAGTTCTTCTGAGAAATATGGTATATGCAGGTAAGCTGGGAAGAAAATCTGGGGAAGGGTTTTATAAATATTGAGGATGAAGCACAATGAACAATATTGAAATTGAGAAATCAGGAAAATTAATGAAAATATGGATTAAAAGGGAAGTACCAGTCAACCCGCTGAATATGGAAACAATGGAAGAGATATACGAGGCCATAAGGGCCAATCCTGAGAAGATAGTAATTATCGCTGGAAGGAATAAGGCATTCTCAGCCGGTGCCGATATAAAAGGATTCCTTGAAATGAAGCCTTCAGATGCATTTCACTTTTCCACACGAGGAAATGAGATCATGCATTTCATAGCACAGCATCCAATGCCCGTAATAGCAGCAATTCATGGCTATGCTTTGGGAGGAGGATTTGAGCTTGCCCTTTCCTGCGATTTGAGAATTTCAACAAAGGATGCCATTCTTGGTCTCCCTGAAGTGACACTGGGTATCCTTCCAGGGTTTGGCGGTACACAACGAATGAAGGAGTTGCTAGGCGAATCGGTTGCATTTGACTTCGTATCAAGGGGCAAAAGAATTAAAGGTGAAGAGGCGAAGGATCTGGGTCTTGTAAATTACACATCTGAAGATCCAGTGAAACTGGCAGAACAAATTGCCGAGGAATATGCTGCTCTTCCTCCAATAGCCCTCAAATACATAAAAAGGCTTATTAGAAAGAGAAATGACAGATTATTTGAAGAGGAGGCAGAATATTTCGGAAAGATATTTGAAACATCTGACCAGAAGGAAGGGGCAAGTGCCTTCATTGAAAAGAGAAAACCTCACTTTACGGGAAGATAATCCACTCGTTCTTCCATCAAATTTTAAATTTATTATTTAAAACTATGGAACCGGATGGTATCTTTCCAGCTTTTTCCTCCAGGCGATCAATTGCTTCCTCAGAGAAAATATTCTTTGATATATAGAGTTCCCTGTATTTTACCCCGTTATCAGGAAAGACAGTTACAATATCAGCAGGTCCAGATGATCTTGCCAGTTCCATTGCCCCGTAGTAATTGGCACCTGAAGAATGACCAACATATATTCCGTAATTCTCCGCAAGGTGTTTAACGGCTCCAAAGGCTTTCTCTGCCGTAACAGTAAGGAAGCCGTCAATGAGATCGATATTATCGAGAACGATCTTCTTGTCCTTTGCACTTACGAAATTCCTCAGTCCCTGAATGAAACTGCTGTCATCCGGCTGAATCAGATAAACCTTGATCCTTTTGTCTCTTTCCTTGAAGTATCTCCCAATTCCGGTAATGGAACCTCCTGTTCCCATACCTATGGCAACATAGTCTGGCAGTTTGCCAAGAGCCTCTTCAATTTCAGGACCAGTGGTATAAATATGAGCATTGGTATTTGCCTCATTTCCATGCTGATAGAGATTGATATATAGATCCGGGTTGTCCTTTGCCTTCTTCTTCGCCTGGTTAATTGCTCCTTCAGTGCTTACTGGGTTGGAACTCTCTCTGTTTAATACTATATTCGCTCCGGTTTTTTCCAGCTGGATCATGGTACCCTTTGATACACCCGGTGGCACTATTATCTCTGCCTTAATGCCCAGGGCTGTTGCAATATTTCCAATTGCAATACCAGTGTTGCCCGAACTTCCTTCAACTATTACCTTCCTAATACTTTCTCCTGAATCATATAGGGCTTTCTTTATCATGAAAAATGCTGCACGATCCTTGATAGATCCAAATCTGTTGAACGATTCCAGCTTGGCATATATATTGGAACCATTTTCATGTGAAAACGAAAAAATAGGTGTTTTGCCGATACCAAATTCGTAAGCTTCCCGCTGTATATTTTTGTAAACAGTCTTATCGTCCTGCGCCATGAAATTTTCATTATGATATGACTGGGGAAATTAAAAGGATTGGCTTTGTCATGGTTAAGTGTTTGATTATATGACAGACAGTTAAAGCAAAGGCACGGATTTAAATTTCAGGCGGCACTCAGTCAAAACCCTCAATACTTCGAACTAAATTCTTATTTCTTTCAAAGGCAAGTCAACTTTTCAGTTCTTCAAAATCCTTTATTTTCCTCATATTTAACGAAGTGTACTAATATGTTGTTCCATAAATTTAAATTCTCGTTAACAATACTTCAGAAATAATGAATTTCAGTTTATTGACTGTTGTTACCATACTTTTGCTAATATCTGTCGCATCAATGCTCTTCTATCTATTGAATGCAGCATATGCCTCAAAATATGTAAAGAAGAATTATGGCTATAACGAATATTCTGAAAAAGATGTTACTGCAATAATGCCTGTTTATTCAGAAGATCCTCAGAAGGTTCACGAGAGTCTAACTTCGCTGGCAAGTCAGGTAAAGAGGATCATCGTTGTTGTTGATGGTAATAGTGCGTCATATGACATCCTTCAGTTCATTCCGAAAGTTATTCTATTAAAAAATGGGGGTCGGATGGGAAAGCGGGAGTCAATAGCTAAGGGTATGTCAAGAGTTGATACTAAATTCGTTTTACTTATAGACGCGGATGCGAACCTTTCAGAGGGAGGAGTCAGAAAGTTGCTGAATAATTTTTCACCGAATGTTGGTGGGGTTGGGGCAAACGTAAGTGTGATTCTTCAGAATGACAACAAAATCTCCTATGCATCGGAGTTTATAGAACGATCCAAAGAGACAATAATGAGGGCAATGAGTCTTCGTGGGAGTGTGTCCCTGCTGGATGGTGCATGTGCAATGTATCGCACAGAATTGATAAAGGATCATGTTCTATCAGCAGCATTTCGTAATTTGAGAATTAACGGTCAAATTCCATTTGAAGGAGGGGGAGACGATTCGGAGCTTACCTCAATAGTAATAAGAAAAGGGTATCTTGCAACCAAGGATTTTGACGTTATGGTATATGTAAACGCCAAAAAAACAGTTAAGGGATTCTCAAAGCAACTGGTAAGGTGGACAAGAAATTCATGGAGATCACTTTTTGCAAGTTTCAAAAATGGAACTGCAAAAAGAGCAGGAAATTTTTACAAGCTTGAGATGATAATGATGTTTGCAATGCCAATCATGTTCGCACTTGCCCTTGCATTGAGAAGTTTTTTCTACCTTCACATTCTGTTTCACCCCGGAACTTATGACCTTCTGGCTACTTTGATATCAATAGAGCGTTTCTCCATACTGGATTTCAGGAGGCCCTTAAACGCCCTTACTTCCATTATGG
>JAJZJZ010000041.1 GCA_021809755.1 Thermoplasmata archaeon | reverse complement strand
TAAGAATAAACCCGTCCATACAGTGGTTATTCCTATGGGCTTACGATAGTAAATGCTTCCTTTCTTCATTAAAAATTTTGTAAATCGTCCTCTTTCTGCGCCAATTATGACTCCTACAATATATAGTCCACCGGTAAAGTATAACTGAAGAAAAGTGAGGTTTAACAATGAATATGCTGTTAGGATCAAATAGAATAGTGGAAAAAGGAATACCCAGAGAAATTTAAGTTTCTTTCCCTTATCGGTTCTCACTGCACGATATATTAAAAGGGCAAGGGACAATAGAATAAAAAGATAAAGTTGGATCTTAAAAGAATAGATCTCGTTGTAAATCGATTGCGGAACTATATTCCCGTAATATACCATTTGAAGGTTAATAATTCAGTTAGTAATTTACTTTTGGAAACCATTGATCTTCTTTCATTTCCAATAATGCATTGCTTTCAATTCAAATCCTTCAAATTTATTTTTCTCTTCTAATGGAAGACTCAGTTGATTTCTTGGTCTTTACCTAGACCATAATTTTCTCTGAGAACATTATTGATCGATTCCTTCATTTCAGCAATTCTTGAAAATCTTAACTTCGGATCAGGATTCAATCCCTTCTTTATAATATTCCACAGATCAATGGAAATGTTTTTGTTTATTGAATATAAGGGTTCAATGGGGAAACGCTCAATGTCACCAATCATCTGTCCTAAGGTATCGTAGAAACCATTATTTCCTATTTTGGTTCTGATAAAGTTGTTTCGTGACCATATGTTTCTATTCTCGACTTTTTTGTCTGCATTTCCAGAAAGCAGTTCATACAAGAGACAACTCATTTCATATATATCCCATGATGGCGTTGCAGGATGATTTCCCACTACATATTCAGGAGGGTAATAATAAGGTATAAATCCAAAAATTTCCTTGTATTGATGAGGATCAAACACTTCTCCGCAGAATCCTCCTATTTTTACTCTAATATTTTCTGAAAGTATGAGGTTATCCAGATTCTGGTCTGAACCGATAACATTTGTAAACTCAGACAATCTCGCATTGCTCTCAATAAACACTGATGACATGGAGATGTTTCCATGAATTATCCCCATACTGTGAGCTTTTTCAAGTGAGGATAAAATTTCATTAATAACCTTATGGAAAACCTGTTTGGATTTCAGGCTCCCAAGAGACCAGTCAAGAGATGTTAACTCTCTCCTCTGAACATCCTCCATAATTACAACGGGCGGAGCATTCTTGTAATTATCCTGATTTTCCATATAGGATTCGGCTGAATTGGAATGAATTTCCAACACCTGCTGAATATTCTTAACATCCTTTAATTTTATTAATTCTGAAAATCTCCTGTTCATTAACTCTATTACATTATTGTCATATGCAAGTTTGACCCCATGGCTTGAATATTGTTTCAAAACCATTATGGAAAGTCTTCGCAATGCTCCAGATTGACTAACGCCAAAAAGATGGAAAAATGATGGATCGAAAGAATCATCTATTTCAGTAATTGCATAACCCCAGATTCTTTTTCCAATCCAGTATTTCGGTATTGGCTTTTTAACGTTATCATCTATTATTATGTGATCAGAAGGAGTTTCTTTCTCTTCAGGGATGTTAAAATCTTCTTCATTTACAATATAGGATATACTCAATTTTCCAATAACCGGTACCTTTAGGGTTGAAAGCATCATTGACAAAGTATCGGCAATAAAAATTGCACTTGTTAAAATTATGATTGTATAGATAAGTGATATCTGAAAATTCATTGTATTATAAATGGAAAACATGCCAAACATTGGAATTGCCATAATCAGCAATGGAAATATGACCGGTGAGAAATTTCCACGATTATTATTTTTCGTTCGACTTAAAAATAGCGATAATGTTGCGGTGATAATAACTATGAGATAAAGAACTAAAGCGGAACCCACATTTAGAGAAATATCATTTATGAAAACAGAACTTCCAAGCAATTTAAAAACTATAAGCAAAGCAAAAGCAGTTCCTGAGACAGGAACAGCGATTGAGAGAAGTTCCATTAAGGACTTCCTGTTTCTTATGGAAGCTGCAAATTCAAGTGCCAAATAGGAGACGGCCGCAGAGATACAAACCTCTATGGTGCCCCTGATTCCTACATTCATGGGAAATTTACCATGAACAAGAAAATATAAGATAGCTGAACCAGAAGCTATGGATGTTTCATAAAAAAACACAGCCTGAAATAGCCCAGCCATTATTAGAAGAGAAAAGAATAGTTTTAGAAATCCTACCTTTGGAAAGAGGTAGGAAATAAATGCAATTGTCATAGCCAAAGAAATAATGATTATGGAGAAGGAGACAAAACTTTCCAGAATGTTATTTCCATTGAGTGGAAGTGCATTTTGAAAAAAATCCCCGTTCATTATACCGCCCATGAAATCACCTGCCAGAATCAGGAGAAAGAGCAATCCCACTGAAATAACGAATGGAGAGAATTTTTTAAATGACCTGTTTAAAATCAGAAAAATAACCAGTGTAACCGAATAGATTACCAGTGACGCTATTATGAAATAATGTAAAGACTCCAATAGAACTGGGTTATTAAGCCGATTAACAAGTAAACTATGGATAGTTAAGCTTGATGATGAGAGTGAAATTATCCTTACATAAAAAGATATGGCCAAATATATGATCATTGCGGAAAGTGATGCTGCTATGAGGATCATACTAAATTTCAGTTTTCTGGGATCATTATAAAAAACCTGAGAAAATCCCCCAAATAAAATTCCCATAAAGAGAAGAATTGAAAGATTGCCTCCAATGATAGTACCGGAAAGCATTGCCATATTAAGAATGTTAACGGCCAAAGAGGTTAATGCCAGAATGATCAGAGCAATACCCAGAATTAGGAATAATCGCCTCATAATTTGACCCTTTTCCTTGAGCTGATCAGCCAATTTATTTAAAAATTCCAGATTCAACTAAGCCACTCTCTTTCTCTGTATATATAAAATCATCTTACTTTCCCCAGTCTCCTTCTTACTAAAACCATCATTGAGGTCAGGGCAGAAATTCCAGCAATCATGAACAACCCATCAAAAAATTGCGACGTTAATCCCGCGAAGAATATATTGGATTGGGAAATGTCAGGATTGTACAATGAATAGAAAGTAACATTCATTTCCGTTATAGTGGAATTAATGACCGTTGTATAATTTGTCATGGAACTGCCATACCCTCCAACGCCTGCAAAGGCAGTAAGATCATAGGTTCCATTGCTCATTTTGATCTCAAGCGTGCTGAACCCCAGTGAATAGTATTTTTCATTTTGCCCATCACGGGTTAAATTTATTCCCCAGTTTGATGTTTGTTGAAGGCCTAATTCTCTAAAGGTAACATAAAACTCATATGGTAGAAACTCAAGATAATTATTGGTAGGATAGTAATTTGCAACCTCTATGACACCACTGATTGAAGAATAATTTGAATTGTTTGCCTTTGCCACATAATTATAGGTTCCGTTTGGCACATTGAAGGTAGCAATGGTACATCTCCCATTATTAGAGCTGTTTCCATAATAGGTTGAATCCATTAACCCCCCGCAGAGAGTTATGTGAAAATGCATGCTTGGATAATCTGATGTATAGAAATAAAATGTAATTTTTTGTGTGTATTCAACGAAACTCAAATTGATGGTTTCATTTCCTGTTACTGATAAATGATGTGATGACATGTCATCTGTTGAGTATACCGCTCCTTTACTTGTCGAACAAAATGTAAAATTCCCTTCCGGATATATAGCCGTGAGAGATTTGTTAGTCGAATTTTCGGATTTCTGTCCGGAGATGTTAAAATACCATATGGTGTTGGAAGGTAGACCAAATTCATTTATTTTTACTCTGTATGCCTTTGAAAAGCCAACCGTTAAAGATTTATTTAACATTGATTGAATAAAGTAATGATAGTATTCCTTCGGGGCATAAAACTTATCGTTTGTTGTCAGTGTGAAGCAGTTAAATCCTTCAGTTGCGTTTAATTTAATACTGCTGCCTCCATAGGCTGAATAATTTCCGTTACTACTGTTAGCATACCATTTGTATTCAGAACTAATTCCTATTTCATTTAGTAATACGGTATAATATATGGGACTGTACGATATGGCTATATCGACAGGTTTTCCGTTTACCTTAAAGTAAGTGATGTTTTCCTGTGGTTTATAAATGCTTGTTAACGCATTGAGCTTGTAATTTCCATCTGGAAGACAGATCCTAGCTATTGGAGTATTGTAAAATGGATATGGACAACCAGCTACCTGAGCATTTGTTTGATTATTATATATAACAAATCCCCAGCCATGTTCAAGAAAATGACCGATTGAACTATATTCAGGTATCCCGGACTCGGATATACAAACTGGATAATAATTCACGAAAGTAATGTTGATAGTTGTACTGGTCCCGTTTACGCAAATGGAACCAGTTTTTTGATGATTTGTATAACTTCCATGGTATTGGAGTGTAAGGGTATACCGGTAATTATTGTTCTGCAGTTTGAACACTTTTTGCATACTACCTGATCCAGACGCTGAAGTCGTGTTATAACCATTTGAACTTATTCCGTAAGTTTGAGTTACCTTACATTGGCTGCATAAAACAATATTCCACTGTGAATACTGGGTATTCTCATTCGTTACATTGAATGTGGTAGTAAATGATGCTTTAACGAATGTTATGCGTTCAATATTTGACCCGTTTTCTGGGGTTATATATCCACTAACCGACCTTGTGAATGATTGTGTCATTAAAGCACAATATGAGTAATTGCCATATGGAAGTTGAAAACACACTTCAGTAGGGTTTATACGGAAACAATTGTTCATTCTTTGATTTAGTTGATTTGTTAACCTCACAACCATGTTTCCATAGAGTGGATAATATGCATAATTTGTAGCGCAGAATATGTATCTTACTGTGAATTGGGTCACTATTACGATTGATTGCCCCCGTTCATAAAACACATGCCCCTGAAGATAAGTGGAGTTAAATTCGGAACTAGAATAAACGGCATAACAATAACAACCGCTTGACAGATTTCCAAAATTTAAGCTTTGACCTGCCAGATTATTCATATTACCATTTAATGTTACAGTCCACATTAATCCAGGTTCAAGACCACATTCTATAAAGGTAAGACCGGTATAATTGGTGTCCGTGAAAAGATAAAGTCTGTTTCCATTGTTTGCCCCTGCCAACAGCATGATATTTCCTGAAGGATCGATTGTTGTAATACATCCCTGAACCGATTTCGTTGCATTGGTTTTTGTGATAAATGATTCTGAATTATTATTTCCTTGAAGAACATCAAGTGATAAATTTCCTCTATAGTTCAATCCTACAATAATTGTAGAGGAATTCCCATAAATTGCTGAAATGTTTGTTCCCTTATTAGTGGAGAAGAGATCTGACACTTTTCCTGACATTGGATTGAGAGCTATAATTTTTGTTTGATTTCCTATTATGAATGATGTTCCATTAAATGAAATGTAATTATCTTTTTCTTCTATATTTCCCGCGCTAGTCAGTGGAGAAATGGAATTTCCTAACGATTCTTCGTATGTTACTTTGGATGTTGACCCATTGAGCAAAAACCAGCTATCATTAATTCCAATTAAAAATTCCCCATTCCCTGCATACGAAGAGATTTTTCCGCTTAATGATGTTGGGAAGCTTTCTGTGAGATTTATGAATGTTGAATTATTGAGATAAACAATTCCAAATATACTATTATCCTGCGTTTGAATGTTCTTAAATGACAAAAATGCTTCATTATGCCATACCGCCATAGAACTTAGTGAAAATTGCCAGTCCTGACAGCAATAGGGACCTATTGAGGAAAGGCTGCTTGGATCCATTATAAGTTTTTGTCTCTTGGATTTTGGATTGTATGAATAAATATGAAAATTTCCAATTCCTCCCCCGAAAACATAATTAGAACCTGTAACCCCAAGAAAAGCGGATGCAGGGTTTGAATTAAAGTAGCATCGAAAACTACCTTCGAAATTGCCTGTAGTTCTATTTATAATTTGAATGCCTGATGGCCACAATAATGCGGTATAGTTGTTTAGGTTCGAAGCACTTATAATTTGATTGATTTGTCCAGTTTCTGAAGAAAGGTTTTCCAACCTGTAAAAGTGCTCCTCTATGGTTTTAGAACCCGATGTAATGCTTACATTTTGAGGAGCTCCCCAAGAATATGCTGAATAAAAGTCGATTGTGTAATTGCCGGAATGAAGACTCACATTTAAAATATCTGAACAAGATGAATAATTTTGACCATCTATTATTGCATCCCATTTTAACCCATTGTTAAGACCAAAAGCCTTAATGGTAAGATTTCCAGAACTCATTACACCCTGATACATATTATTATAATTTGAAACAAGTGGGCTTTGATTAAAGGAATTATTAGTTATCGTGTAGTTCGTGGAATTACTTGAGTTGATCTGAACGAATTCCCCCAATAATAGAATTAATATAAGAATAGAAAAATAGACTAACTTCTTTTGCGCGATCTTTATCACCGATAATACCTGCTAAGGGGATCGGAAGGTTTTAAAAAAGCTTTCTTATAGGCTTATAGACGTATGATTTTTCTAAAATACTTCTGTTTCATTTCAAATAATTTCCTACAAAGTGATAAATGTTCAAATTCATGAAAAGTTTCGAAGCTTTCTGGAAAGACTATGAATAATTTAATCGATAAACCAGGAATAGGGTAATGGCTTTGTCTAGATCTTTGGCCAATAGATGTTTTACGATCCATGTATTTTCAATAAATCATAGCGTATAATTAGAATGCAGCTCTTTCTCAATAAAACATCGCATGAAAATGAAGTTTTTGATAAACGATTTTCAATTTTATTTAATTAGTTTCTTTTTTCTCAGGTAAATAAGGGCTGAGATCCCCATAATAACCAAATAAACATCATTGAATGATACTTAGAATTACCTATTGGCCCATAAATATTAATGATTGATGTATTTAAATTTGTAAACCAACAAACTTGCAGATAAATGGTCGGGTTTGAACTGTTCATCGTATAAGACCTGTTAAGAACAGTAGAATAATAATTACTGAAAGTCGAAGTTGCAGTAGCAATATATATTCGGGTTCTCCTTGTACTGACAGAAATGTTATTATATCTTGCAGATGGTTGACCGGCACTATAAGATGTGTTCCAGAGTCTATTGTATTAGAAAGCGACTCCTGAACCAAGAAATTGTGTCTTAACTGAATTGAGTCCTTTTGCAACTAATGTATTGTCGTTAATGTCAATTACACTTGCAGGTTGATGATTAGGTATGATCAGCTGCACCCATAGTTTCATGACGAGGATAAGCAAGAGATAAAGTATTTTTCTTAACATGAAGTGATAACAAATAATACATATTGACTTTGCGAAACCTTAGATTCTGTAATGGAATTCATCGATGTTCAATCACGAGAACTTTTATTTCACAATTCTTCCTGAGGATTTCAGCGTGACCCTTGTATTATCATTTTTTAAAGAAACTAGTTCATAAAATGGAAAAAAATTTGGGTATCCTATAGAAATACCCACTATAATTATTAAGAATTTTAGTGAAATACTCTTAAAAGCCCTGAAAGAATACTCTTTCCGAACTTTCTTGTTATTATGTATGTTGCTGTACCTCCAGTTCCACCGGCCGTTCCTATTGGTATGAAGGGTATAGCAGGCGGTGCAGTTGAAGCTATTCCTGCGGTGTTAGGAACAAACAGGATTGATTGTGATGCGTTTGCGCCGTTCACAGTTATTCTTCCGCTTGAAGGCTCTGGATTGAATGCTCCGTAAAGTGCTATTGAATATGTAGAGAAGCTGTAGGTTCCGTCAGGCTCCATGAATATTATTGTGGTGTTTGTGGAAGATTCAGATACGCCGTTTAGGACAACAGTCCACTGACTCCCTGGGGGAAGGCCTGCTTCAGTGAAAGTGACGGTGTATAACTTTTGAGTGAACTGGATCTGAAGAAACTGGTTTGAGCCATCTACCTTGACTGTGCCTGACGAAGGAGTTGAAATATATCCACTTGCACTGGTGTAGTAATTATAGTTTCCATTCACAACCTGAAATATGATCTGGGATCCGTCAGAGACCTGCGTATTGTTGTTCATTGTCACCGACCAAGACGTTCCAGAGGCAAGTCCATTCTCGTCGAACACCACCAGATACTGTGCTGCACTCCTGAAGGAGACTGTACTGTAAACATTGCTGCCATCCACTGTTATGGATCCGCTGGAACTACTTGGAACGTATCCATGCACCGATCCAACCGAATATGAATATGTTGCGTTCATGGCCATGAATATAATTGAGCTTCCCTGTGATGTGGATTTTACACCGTTGAAAGTCATCGACCACATGGTGCCAGAGGGGAGGCCTGTCTCGTTGAACTCAACCTCATATTGTTGCAGTGAGGTGAATGTTACAGATATTGATAGACTATGACCGTGCACAGTTAATGTGCCGTTTGCCTTAGTAGGTTCATACATCTTGTTTGCCGACTGAACTGAATACTGGTAGGTGCCATTCTGGAGTGAAAAGATGTTTGAAAAAGGCGCCGTTGCTTTGTTGTGAAGGCCGTTGGACAGGTTGACATACCATGTGTCAGGCGGCAGTCCATGCTCATCAAAGGAAACTAAATATGTAATACTAGTGTACGTAATACTGACAATATCCTGCTTTCCATGAACGTATACAGTCGAAGGTGCTGTGGTTGAATATCTGCTGAACTTCTGGGCAGAGAAAGAGAATGTTCCATTTGGCAGGTAATATGTTATGCTGCCCGAATTACTCATCTGTGTCATCGATCCTTCAGTGATCCACCAGTTTGTTCCTACCGGAAGTCCACTCTCGGTAAAGATGACAGGGAAGTAATCCTGAGCATTGAAATCCATGGATTCATTTGCATATAGTGTGAAAAAGTGACTGAATTCAACTTTTCCCTGAGCATTGAATATCACAACATTATAGCTCCCAGGGGAAAGAGTGAAGTTGACCATACCGCCAGTAAAAGACGAGTTTTTGCCGTTGAATGAAATTATGCCAGAATTCACTGGCGTTAGTATTGAGAGAACCGATAGCTGGTTTTCGCTGTATGTCATTGATAGTTGCCCGCTTCTTCCACCAGTTACTATGTTGCCTACGGTACCTGAAGATGAAGGAAGATAAGCTGTGGAAGTCACATATTCAACTGATTCAGCAGTGTCGCTGCCGAAATTGAAAGCGTTTGGCACATACTGATAATTGTGACCGTTGAAGTATTTAAGTGTCATTATGATGTTTGTAGATGATCCCATGCTTGCATATGTGCCGTCACCAAAACCACCCAATATAAGTTCTGCATCGTAATACAGGCCTTCAGGATTCATCGCATGCCCGTTTACGACATATCCATAGTCTTGGGAGACACTTGTTGCAAAGGTGAAATTGGCACTGTCAAAAGTCTTCCACCCATTTCCCATATTGTATTGGAATATAACCTCCGGAAGACCATTCTTGTTGATGGCAGAGTTTACTCTCAATTCAAGTGTTGCTGGAAAATTCATTTCACCGCTAAACTTATAATTAATGTTGGTAGCGTCAACTGAATCCGGACAGTATGAATATACGCCTGTACCCGGAACAACACTTCCCTTTCCCTGGACTGTTGTGCTCTTCATGCCGCCTAATGTGCTATAACTGGAAGCACTGAAATTCCATATGTTGTCGCAGAAAGCTATATTGGCCGAACTTGCGTTTATTGGATCTATACCGGCAACATTCTGGATCCAGTAGACATAGAGCTTACCGTTGTCTACAAAGGCAAAGTTCACGTTAAGCTGTACGGTATTCCCTTCAACGCTTTCAGGAACGAATCCCGCGCTCCCTGTTTCCCCCGCAGACGTACCGTTAACACTAAGTCTTGTAATGTGCAATTCGCCTAGGAAACTTGTTGTGTTATAGAAATAAGGGACATTATCAGGGCCTATTCCATAATCGGCGATTCCCATCGGGGCAGGCTCACTCTTGTAGTCCTGCATGGGATTCACCCCATGCAGGGATGAGAGCATGAAAAGTGATGCTGTATCGATTGTTGGCCCATTTCCGGATCCTTGGCTGTTAACCTTGATGAAGGTTTCCGAAAAAGTCTGACTTGAACTGCTAACTTCGAATGTTCCTTTTGAGGTGGAAGCCTGATAGTTGTTATTTGCCGAAGACACAGAATATGAGTATATGCCTTCTGGCTCAGTGAATGAGATTATTGAATTTGTAGAGCTTTGTGGTGAACTACCGGTTACATTTACGAACCACTCTGTGCCCTGCGGTAGACCGGTTTCAGTAAATTTTACGTTATAATTTACCCGATAGAACTCTATTGATACAGATACAACTGATCCTGATACCTGAAAGTATCCGCTTGAAACGTTTGGTGCATAGTTTGGATCGGAAGACGATATTGTGAATCCGTAGGTTCCATTGAGCAGACTGGTATGATTTTCGGGCAGCAAGTTTTTCATGGGAGGCATTCCAGTGATGTTTACGTACCAGTATGAGGATGCAGGGAGACCCGTTTCTATGAAATCAACACCATATGCATTTAGGGAATATGTTACTGGGACGTTTATAGGTCCTCCATCGACCCTGATCTGGCTTGATGGTACTAAATAGTGATAGTGGCCTACCTTCATTACAGTGAAGTTGTAGGTACCGTTTGGCAGGTAATACGTAATGCTTGCATGTTTTCCAGTAAGTGTAGTCGATCCAACGTTTACAGACCATGTAGTTCCCGCTGAAAGACCTGTTTCGGTGAATGTTACGGGATAATAGTCATTTGCGTTGAAGCTCATAACCTGAGCCGCATTAAGCGTAAAGAAATGGGTGAATACAGGCTGCCCTGAAGAAGTGTATATGGTCGCATTGTAACTGCCAGGAGTTAGTGTCAGGTTAATTCTTCCTCCGGTGAAGTTGTAATACTGACCATTGAGCGCTAACATACCTGCGCTTATGGGAGTTTCCATTGAAAGGACTGATAGCTGCGAGATGTTGTATACCATTGCCAGTTTACCTGTCCTTCCTCCAATGACAAGATTATCAATGCCCCCCGTAACATGGTTCAACTGCGGTGTTGATGTAACATAAGAAACGGATTCGCCGGTATCGCTTCCAAAGTTGAATGCATTGGGAATGTACTGGTAATTGTTTCCATTCCAATACTGAAGTGTCATCTGAACGTCGGTTGATGGGCTCAGGCCCGCGTACAAACCATCGCCAAGACCTCCAAGTATGAGTTCAGCGTCTGCATACAATCCCAGAGGATTCATGGTGTAGCCCTCCACGTAAAATCTTGTATAATGTGTTACGTCATTTGCAAATACGAAGTAAGGGTTATCAAAGGTGATCCATCCATGTCCAACATTGTATTGGAATACCACTTCCGGATTGTTCCCATGCATTGCTGACTTGACCCTGAGTTGCAGGTTTGCTGGATAGTGGAGAGTTGTGTCCTCCCCCGGCAGTTGTGAGGATGCACTGGCTGCATAAACTCCAGTGCCTATGAAGGTGCTGACACTGCCGTTTCCTACCACGGTAGTCTTGTATATGCTTGCATTTGGCGATGAAAAGTTCCAGATATTGTTGCAGAAAGATACTGTAGATGAAGTTGAGTTGATTGGTGTGATTCCTACGACATCCTGTATCCAGTAATCATAAAAATGTCCATTGTTGTAAAATCCATAGTTTACATTCAGTTGAGATGTCATTCCTATGCAGTCCGCGAGATCCGAAGTTATCGGAAGAAATATGTTTCCTGATCCATTGACAACAGCATTGGATAGAGTTCCCGCAGCAGTGGAATTTATATTTAGTTTCACAATGTGCACATTGCCTGAGAAACTCGATGTATTGTATTCATATGGCTGCATGCTTGGCCCCAATCCGAAGTCAGCGATGCCCACTGGAGCCGGTTCACTCGAATAATACTGAAATGGATTCACTTCTTTCTGGCTGGTCACTGTTGAAGGCGCATCAGCCTTTGCAATAGCCTGATTACCGGACAAATTATACACTATAGATGGCTCGGAGATACCGGGAGAATTTGTGGAGAGCGCTCCATTGGCAAATGGAGATGCGATAGACAATATCATAGCAGAGAGGATGATGACAACTATTAATTTGCCAATATTCCTACGAGTCAAGGCTTTTTCACTATTTTTATGTCCTGCGGAACTTTTCTCTTGAAACATGTGTGAAGATTCCAAGTTGTTTCAAGAACATTTGTTTGTTCACTTTGAACACACTCGCTATAAATCAGGTAAGAAATTACTGTGAAAACCTATGAATATTCAGTTAAAATGTCATTGAGTCATCCATTCTTTAGGTGCCAAACAACTCGTTTCAGTTAATGCAAACGCAAAGCATGATGTTACATGGCCAACTACGATCACTGTTTTTTTTTCAGACACTAATTTATCGCCATTCATAGAACAGTGATTTTTACCTATTTCTGCCATGGTTAGGTTCAGCAAACAATCCCATAGAGTGAGAATAGCTTTTAATGTAACTCCTAGAACTGAAAGAGCTATCTTGATGATGGGGGAAATAGCAGCAAAAATGCAAAGGAGAGAAAAGACAAAGATTTCTTGGAAAAAATTTGAAATAGATAAGGCAGCAAATAGCGAGTCTATAGCCAAGTTGCTAAACACCACTCCCCAAGAAGTAATGGAGCTATACAAAAGTGTAAACGGAAAATATCCGAATGAATCGACAGATATGGAAATTAAGAAAAAACAACTCAAATGGTAATCTATTTTCCATTATTTCACTACAATAAATCAGAGAAGTTAGTCCAGAAAGATGTTTTTTTAATTCCTGTATAAATAAACTATACTAAGATATATTAATGTTGAGTACGGGCCTGGTGGGATTTGAACCCACGATCACCGACTTAGAAGGACGGTGCCTTATCCATACTAGGCCACAAGCCCATTGGTGATAACTCTTTATAAATTAAATGTTTTCATAGGATCGATTCATGA